>CAYLKK010000052.1:0-5357 GCA_964384495.1 uncultured Alphaproteobacteria bacterium | reverse complement strand
AAAGCTTCTTAAATGAAGGCGAAAGATATCCAGTAGATACGTTAATACGTTCTATAATAGTACATTCTGGAAATGATGCTAGTATTGTCATAGCAGAAGGGGTGTGTGGTTCTATAGAAAAATTCGTTGATACTATGAATGAAACAGCACGTTTAATAGGGATGAATAAATCTCACTTTTGCAATCCTACAGGCTTACATACAAAAGGACATTTTTCAACAATTAGAGATATAGCAATTTTAAGCAAAAGAATAATAAATGATTTTCCAGAATTTTATCATTATTTTTCAGAAAAAGAATTAGAAGTAAATGGTATTAAACAAACCAATAGAAATCGCTTGTTGTGGAAGAATATTGGTGTCGATGGTCTTAAAACTGGATACACAGATGCTGGTGGGTATGGACTTGCCGCATCAGCTAGTGTTAATGGAATACGGCTTATTTCTGTCGTGAATGGATGTGATTCTTACGACAAACGTGAATCTGAGACTGAAAGATTATTGAATTATGGTTTCAATTCAATTGTTAAGTATAATTTCGTTAAAAAAGGAAAGCCAATAAAACATTTAGATGTTTGGTTAGGCGTCAAGCCAACTGTAGCTGCTGTTTTAGATCACGATATATCTTTACATGTATCCAAAAATGATATTCATGATATGAAGGTTGAGTTTATATATAAGACTCCAATAGCTGCTCCTATTTCCATCGGAGATCATTTAGGTGACTTAATAATTCATGCTAATAATAAACAAATAGTACATAAAGTAGTCGCTGGAGAAAATATAGATGAGTTGAACCACTTCGATAGATTTTTTGCTGCTATAAGGTTTATGTTATTTGGAGGACAAAAGATAACAAAAGAGAAGAGAAAAAAGCGGAATCAAATAGTTGTAGAGTAAAAATGGTTTTTAAGTGTGGTCGTTTTATAACATTTGAAGGATGCGATGGTGTAGGAAAAAGTACACAAATTGCTATGCTTTCAGATTTTTTAACAAACAAAGGTATTAATGTTATTCAGACTAGAGAACCTGGCGGGACAATTATTTCTGAAAGTATTCGTGATATATTAAAATCGAATTTTCACATCGACGCTATCACTGAAATGCTACTTATATTTGCAGCCAGAAGGGAACATTTTATACAAAAGATAAAACCAGCATTAGATGCCGGGACTTGGGTTTTGTGCGATAGATTTTTCGATTCTACAATTGTATACCAAGGAGTACTAAAAAATGTAGATATTAAAGAAATATTGCATATGCAACAATTAACCATAGGTGATTTTGAACCAGATTTAACAATTCTTTTAGATATAAGCTATACTAGTGCGCAAAAAAGAGTTAATCTAAGATCAAATAATTCCACTGATAACTACGATTTTCTTTCCAAAGAAAAGTATGACAAAATGAGAAGTGCTTATAAAAAACTTGGCTCCATTTATAAGCGAATAACCATTGTCAACGGAAACAAAAATGTGTTATCCGTAAATAATGAAATTTGGTGTATAGTTTCTGAAAAACTCTTATAAACTTTATACTACGTGTTTAATCAATATATTTTTTCGATAGTTCGATGCGAAAGTTATTTAAATATAGATGTTACCATTTTACTGTTCATGAAATTGTATCGTAATTGAAACAATAACATCTATATTAGTATAAGAAGAGCGCTTAATTATTTAAATTCCGCCAGAAGCACGGATGCTGACGTTCTAGTATTCTCTAATTGATTAATGAAATTAATCTTCATTCCCATATCCAGCTCTCCTTTATCTTCGGCTGAAAGTTTCAAATCATTTATATAGTTTGTAATTTTTTGCATTACAAAAGAGCAACTTGCGATTATATCTTTTGTAGCTGTATATTCTTGAGTTAATTCTTTTTTTAAATTATCTATTTCTGCTGTAATGTTTTCAAGAGATTGAAATTTATATATCTTTTTTACCATCTCATTTAACTCATTTTTACAGTCTTGTTCATTCATCTCCTTCAAATTTTCACCAAAATATTCATTAATCGGATTAATAATTTCACTAAATTGTTTCATTCTATCATCTTTACTTTCATTTTCACTACCTCGAGCAATAAACCATAACGCATAACATCCATCTTTAAGTACCTTAGATATCATATCTGGCTCTACTACAAACAGAGAAGTTGAATCTACTACTGTAACTTTTGTCTGATAATCAGAGATATCACAATATCCAGATTCTTTAATATCATCAACTAATTGCCTGAGCATTATAGTTCTGATTTGATAATTATCAATCATAGCTATATCATGCATTTTTATTATTACTTTTGCAGCACTAAATAAATCTTGATCGATCTGTTCTTTTTCCCAATGTAAGTCATTACATCCATTACTAATTTGATTGCCAAGTTCTTGAAACATAGAATACAAATGATACTTATATACATTATCTATTTGCACATAAGGTTGTATATCAAGTTGTTTATAAGGACTCTCATACTGGAACTTCAGTTGTTGTAAAACAGATAACTTAATTACCTTATCCAAGTAAGAAATAATTGTTTTTATTTTACTAACAGTCTGTTTCCCTAAATTAATACTCTCACCAGATGAAATCTTAGAAAGGATTTTTTTAGCTTCATCGCATTTCTTTATAGTTTCTATATCGTATAGCGTTTTAGACACATCCATAATATTACTATTGCTAATCAAATTACATATCCTCATTATATGTGGCATTTTTTCATAAAATTTACCTATCACATCACAAATATCATTTTTTCCTACTAATTGAAGACTTTCTACTTCTTTTTTCAATTCGTACGTAGAAATTTCATTATATCTACTTAATGCATTGCTATTTATAATATTAATAAGACAAAGAATATCTGCCTCTAAATCAAGCAATGTATATATCATAGGTTCAAAGTTGATCAACTCTTCACGTAGAGTTATCTCTAATGCCTGTACTTCATCCATGAAAAAACTATCGTTAAGCTTATTCTTTTTGGATATACATTCATCTACTGATATCAGCAACCTTTTTAAACCGCCAGATAAATTCAAAGAAATTTGCTTATATTTATTAACAATATTTCGTATATATTCCAATGAATCTTTTAATTCTTTTATATCGCCGTAAAATATCGCACATATAATGCCATCTTTTATTTGTAACGGAAATTTTATTCTCTGGACTGCATCTGTATTGTCAAACAAATTGTAATGTTCTAAGAAGAATTTCTTAAATTCTTTAAATTGCTCTTCTAAATAAAATGCGTCTTTTCCGAATGTGTTTATCTTCGCTTCATTAAACTTCTTTTCGAACTCATCTAAATATCCTTTTTTCTTATCTTCAATATCATTTTTTATCGATGTTTCTTTAGCAATTAACCTCTTTATGCTTTCTCCATACTTACTAATAATAGCCGAACTGCTCGACTTACTACTTGTTACAATAATAAAGTGAGAAAATGGCTCATAAAAAATATCTATTGCTTCAGCAATAGTAAGTTTCCTATTTTTATCATAATTATTAGCTACTTCATGAAGTAAGTTGAGAAACAATAATCCGCAATCATTTTCAATAATATAGCTAAAGATTGCAGAAGCGAAATTATCTTGCTCGCTAACATAATATTTATCTAAATAAATGGTCATCGCCATTAACTGAGATAGTACATATTGATTACTAGTAGTATAGTATATACTTTCTAACGAGTTTAATAATAATTTTTCAATACATTCCAATTGAGCGCTATATTTTTTATCTCTCAAAGAACCAAGAACTTTTTTCTTTGATTCTACCTTTTGAATTGTAGTATAAACATTATAACATTTTATAGCTGTATTAAGATATTGAGATATACACCCATACCTAAAGTCATTAGTAGCATATGATACGCACCATCGTTCTAAATAATCTAAAAATAATTCGAATTCTGTTGCTGCGATTGTTTCTATATCTGTTTTACCTTGGTGTAGTATCAATTTTTGATCTTTGCAAAATTTTTCTAAATATTGAATATTTACATTTATATCTTCCTGTAATTTTTCAATCATAAAATTAAGCCGTGCCACTCTATCTTCGTTATCAATAATCTGTTTGTACTTTTCGATAAAATCTTTGAATTTCAGATCTGTATAATAATTTTTACAAATTAACGATACATGTTTATCATGAGCTACACATTCCTCTAAAGCATAGTTTATTTGTTTTTGAGAAGCGCCATCTATTTTAATGTTTGTTACTTTTATTTCTTTATCTGCAAATAGAAGCTGCATTCCATAATTTTTTTCGTTTCCTTTCTCTATTGAATTTTCTATCACTTCTTCCGTTTTTTTTTCAATTGATAGTTTTTCGGGCTTTAACTGTCCTTTCTCACTAATATTCTGTTTTTTATGCGTCTTTCCACTATGTTTCTGATCACTGTATTTCCCATTCCCTTTGCCACTTTTTTTCTTTTTGCTGGAACTATTATATTTATGCTCTGTTGACTCTAATGCTTGTACTGGCTCATTGCAAATTTTATTTTCTTCAATCTGTACGCTTGAAATAATATCATATACATCTTTTTCTTGCTCTGCTGAACTTTTATTATCTTGAAAATTACACTGTAGATTAATAAGTACATTACCTAAATCTTTTACTGACTCTTTTTTAAATTTACGAGGCGCACTTTCTGCAGAAACTGGATATATTGCAGCTATTTTTGCTGGTAACTTTATAGTTTCATCATCCGCTGTAATTTCCGTAGCATAATGGCATGGGACAAAAAGATAAGAGAATTTTATTGAATCTCGAACACCGTATAAATAAGGGCACTCAAATAGCAAGCTAAAACACTCTGTTTCAAACTTTTTACCGGCATATTTTGCCTTTGCTGTATCATTGCCGTCTGGGAATAGTTCATTATATACTGTTTCTCCATTAATTTTCCAATTATATTTACCGTAATATACTTTTTTGCTATTGATTAGCAGAAAATATAGTATTTTATACACAGCAATCAAATCAATTTGTCGTTTTGCTTCACTTGTAAAAGAGCTACTTTTATTAAAACCAATGATTTGATCTATATTTTGCTTAAGTTCTGGATAAGCATTTATTGTTTTAACAATATCAACAAAAGTCCCACTACAGTCAATTATGCCATGATTTTTTGTATCGTCATTCCCATCAGCTATAAGTCCTAATTCATGAGCAATATGTTTTGAAAAATGTTCTAACCCACGCTGGTAGCATATTTTTGCATCATGACCTTGTATAGCTAGATCTAAAGCCTCTTCCTGTGCTTTTTTCGCCCTATCAAATAAATATCTTCCATTTTTAGAATCACATTCTCTACTTTTGTAAAATACAGGCTGAGATAAATCTATTT
>CAYLKK010000051.1:0-5969 GCA_964384495.1 uncultured Alphaproteobacteria bacterium | reverse complement strand
TTAAATTTATTGATGAGGAGTAGGACAGAGAGTCTGAGCATTCCAGCTGATTTTGAATAGCATTTAGTTTTTCTATATAGCCGAGCATTGTATAATTCTACCAGACATGTTTCTGGTTTGGTTATAACGTGAGTAATGTTTTCAGATCATTATATATAATGACTCAATTTGCAATCCCGTGAATCTGTCTCAATATACATGATCTGGCATATTAAAGTAATAACCAGAACGATTTTGTAATTGAATGAGTCCGAGAGTTTCACTTTAGGATCTTCATCGGTCTATTATTAATCTCGTTTTGGATGGACAGATTGGCCCGTTTAAAATCAAGTAGAAATTAGTCCCGAATGTTGGATCACTTATGTATTTATTTTTGCGATCGTTTTTTATGTGTTATTAAGTTTGTATGTTTAGATATTATTAGAAATATTCAAAGTTTTTTAGCTTACCCCAAATTCCTTGTTATCTCACGAACTTTAAGAAACTGCCGCCCTAACGCTGCGTTTAGCAATGATATTTTAATAAACTCTATATATAATATATGTAAACTTTATGACGCAGGAGAAAATAATGGTCCATAACATCGTAGTACCACATTTTGATAAGGATAGCGAACCAGTAGAAATAATACAATGGTACAAAAAAATCGGAGATAAGGTTCAAAAGGGAGAAATACTTGCTGATGTGGAAACTGCCACAAGGTCTTGCGATATTCTTGCTAAAGAAAGCGGAGTGATTGAAGCAATATACATACAAGAAGGTAAAACTACAAAAATAGGATCATGCATCGGTATGCTTAAAATAACTAGTGATCAATCGCAACAAAACGAAGATGAGTCGCTTAAAGAGAAATTGAAAGAAGAAATAAAGCAAGAATTAAGAGATGAACTCGAACGTAAAGAGAAAGTAAAAGTATTTGATGATTTTAATCAACCTGAAGAATCAGATGAGTTAGAGTTAAAAGACCTAGAATCACAAAAAGGTAAAGATATAAATGTTAGTTTTGAAGCAATTATTGAAAATGCTAATGTGAATGATTCAATTGATATAGAAGAAAAAATAATAGAGAAAGAGATATTAGATGAAACTCCTACAGTACAAAAATTATCAGAAACGATAGTTGTTGAAAAACCTGAGACAGATGCAGAGAATTGGAATAAGGTTGAAGCGATTTTTACTCCTGAAGATGATATATCAAAAGTCGACATATTACGATCTAAAATAATTAACCAACGTTTAGAGACAGCGCATAGCGCAATTATTTCAACTGCTATTAATGAGATAGACATGAGTAACATCATTACGCTATCGGAAAAATTTGGGAAAGAATTTGAAAAAAAACATAATATTCGATTGGGGTATACTCCGTTTATAATAAAAGCCGTTACTCATGCTTTGAATGAATTTCCTGTATTTAACTCGTTTATACACCATGATGATGTGATTTTGCGTAAAAATTTTGATATTGCTATTTCAACTGGAGGAACAGATGCATGCGTATTTCCTGTAATAAGGAATGCAGATAAAAAATCAATCGCAGAACTTGAGAGAGAAATGATCGTATTGAGCGAATTACGTGAAAAAAATGAATTAACACTTGAGGAGTCGTCAGGTGGATCATTCGCTCTAATAAATGCTGGATTATATGGATCTTTGCTGTGTTCAAATATGGTTATAACGCCTAATATTGCTTCTTTTTCGATGCATAAAGTGACCAAACGTGCTGTAGTTGAAAATGATAAAATTATTGTTAAGCCGATGATGTATGTATCTCTATCGTTTGATAACAGGATAGCTGATATCAGAGATGCTTCTTTGTTTATTGAAAGGGTAAAATTATTTGCAGAAAATATAGGCTTTTTTATATTAGAAATTTAGGGAGCTTTCAGTTAAATATAGCATAATTTAGAGACACTATCTAAGAATATTGAGTGTACAATTAGTATACGCAGATTAAAATCAGAAGCCGAACGGTGTAGTAGCGCAAGAGTCGAGGGATCGGATATTATTGATATTTTTTTAAAGGATCACTCGACTATGAAAGAATATATTAAAAATAGTAACAAGTACAGTCATTTATCATCAGAAAAACGAAGAAAAATAGAGGCGTATTTGCATCAAGTGGTTTCGATATCGCGACTCGCTCCAGTTGTTCTCCTATGAAAAGATTACGGACATAGCGTCTTGGAGTGTTTCGAATTGATGCATAATATATCGCAATTTTTTTCTTTAGATTTGCCCAGAAGTGTTCAATTGGATTGAGATCTAGAGAGTATGGCGGTAGAAAAATCAGCTTACATTTTGCTTTTTTTATTAGCATTTTAGTTGTTTCAGATTTGTGTATTAAAATGATTCGCAACCTCTGCTAATGTGCTATCTAGGTGTGCATCTATGTACTCTTTCAATGGCTCTAAAAACAATTTGTATGGACTTCTTAGCACTGGAACTGCCTGTAATTTCCCTTTGGCTCTCAATTTCAGCCCATTTGCTTACGTATTTCGGAGTTATCTTAAAAAGTACTGCCGCCTTCTTTTGAGAATGACCTTCATCAATATACATTAACACTGCTCTTCTAAAATCCAAACTATAGGCGTTCATATATACATACAGAAATACCATTGCATAGAGAAAGAGCTATATCAGGACGACGGAAGCGCCTAAAATTACTTTCGCAAGAGACCTATTTTATAAAAATTATTTCAATGCTAATACAAAAATAGGCAAGAAAACGTACGTTAAACAACATTTTCGTGCCTACAGAAATTAGAAAGAGCTATAGAATAAACTATGCAGATTCGCTATTTTCTGCATCTTTATATACTATGTTTGGTTGAATGCCTTTTTCTATTACATCTTTAGTTATAATTACTTCATCAATAGAACTAGCATTAGATGGAGCTGAATACATAGTTTCAAGCAACAAATTTTCCAGTATAGAGCGCAACCCTCTTGCTCCAGTTTTTCTTTCTAGAGCTTTTTTGGCTATAGCCCTCAAGGATTCTTCTTTAAATGTTAGCTGAACCCCCTCTAAATCAAATAATTTTTGATATTGCTTCACCAATGCATTCTTTGGTTCAGTTAAAATTAATGTAAGAGCCTCTTCGTCCAGATCATTTAAAGTAGCTACTATAGGCAACCTTCCTACAAATTCAGGAATAAGTCCAAATTTCAGTAAATCCTCAGTTTCTAAGTTACCTAAAACAGCACCTATATTCTTTTCTTCCTTTACATCAACATCAGCTTCAAATCCTATTGAAGCTTTTGTGCCACGCCTTGCTATTATCTTCTCAATCCCAGCAAAAGCACCACCACAAATAAATAAAATATTCGTTGTATCTACATGCAAGAATTCTTGCTGAGGATGTTTCCTACCACCTTGAGGAGGTACTGAAGCAATAGTCCCTTCCATAATTTTCAATAAAGCCTGTTGGACACCTTCACCAGATACGTCACGAGTAATAGACGGATTATCAGACTTTCTAGAAATTTTGTCGATTTCGTCAATGTATACAATTCCCCTCTGAGCTTTTTCAACATCATAATCTGCCGCTTGAAGTAATTTTAAAATAATATTTTCAACATCTTCGCCAACATATCCAGCCTCTGTTAAAGTAGTAGCATCAGCGACAGTGAAAGGAACATCAATTATCCGAGCTAAAGTCTGAGCCAGTAATGTTTTCCCAGAACCAGTTGGTCCGACTAAAAGGATATTAGATTTGGAAAGCTCTACATCATCTTTTTTTATGTTTGAATTTATTCTTTTGTAATGATTATAAACAGCAACAGATAAGATTTTCTTTGCTTTATCTTGCCCCAATATATAGTCATTTAGAGTTTTAAATATCTCTTCAGGTGTTGGTATTTTCCCGTCGGACGTATTTTTTAAGTTTACTTCTTTGTCACTTGAAACTATGCTAGAACACAAATCTATGCATTCATTGCAAATGAAAACCTTAGGCCCAACTATTAGCTTTTTTACTTCATGTTGTGATTTTCCGCAAAAAGAACAGCATAACGGGCTTGTTTGGTTAGACATTCCATTTTCTCCAAAATATTACTTCAACTTGTATTTATATTATCCACAAAAAAGCAAAAAAAAGCATTAATAAAAACACCAATGGACGAAAAAACTACTCATTAGAATTAATAAAAGAAAAAACGCAGCAAACGCTGCGCCTTAAATTCTGAGAATAAGCACAGGCTATAATTATCTCTTAGAGAATTGGAACCTACGACGAGCTTTCATTCTACCGTATTTCTTTCTTTCAACAACGCGACTATCTCTAGTTAGCAAGCCAGCGTGCTTCAATTCAGAATGTAGTTCAGGTTCAAAGTCATTTAACGCCTTACTGATTCCGTGCCTTACCGCGCCAGCCTGTCCAGATAACCCGCCACCTTTTACTGTACACCAAACGTCAAACATTTTTGTTCTATTTGTCTTTTCAAAAGGCTGCATAACAATAACTTGAAGAACCGACCTAGAGAAATAATCCTCTAACGAACGCCCGTTTACCTCGAATTTTCCTGTACCAGGCTTAATCCAAACTCTTGCGATCGCATTTTTCCTTTTACCAGTTCCGTAAGACCTACCCAACTTATCCTTTTTTGCTTCTCTTTTAACAGGATGATTTTCAAAATTTTTTATTTCTAAAGTTTGCATTGTTCTTATCCTATGTTATTCTTATCGTTCAAGCTTGAAACATCCAATTTAACTGCATTTTGAGCGACATGAGGATGCTCAGGGCCACTATAAACTTTCAAATGAGTCAAAACTTTTTTACTCAATGCGTTCTTTGGAAGCATCCTCTCAACAGCTTTCATAATAGCTCTCTCAGGAAATTTTCCAGCAAGCGTATCTCTCAACGTTCTACTTTTTATTCCACCAGGATATCCTGTATGCCAATAAAAAACAGACTGATCTAATTTCTTCCCAGTAACCTTTACCTTATCAGCATTAATTACGATTACATTGTCTCCACAATCCATGTTTGGACTAAACTCTGGCTTATGCTTCCCCCTTAACCTTGTGGCAATTATCGCCGCAAGTCTACCTAAAACTAAATTCTCAGCATCAATCAAGATCCAATCTTTCTTCACCTGATCAGCTTTCAAAGAAAACGTCTTCATCTCTTTTTTCCTAAAAACACCAAATTAACTGCTTTTTTCTATTTGTTCAAAGCTCAAATCGACATTAGTAGGTCTACCAAATATCGAAACAGAAACTTTCACCCTACTCTTAATTTCATCTACTTCCTCAACAACGCCACTGAACGATGCAAACGGACCATCGCAAACATTTACAATATCCCCGATTTCATATGTAACGGAATATTTAATTTTTTCAGGTTTATCATTAATGTTAGCCTTAATTGCGTCAACCTCGCTTTGTTTAAGCGGAACAGGTTTTCCTTTGCTTCCGAGAAATGTAGAGACTCTAGGAACAGAACGAACCAGATGCCAAGTATCCTCGTTCAATTCCATTTGAACCAAGATATACCCTGGAAAAAACTTTCTCTCAGTGGATACTTTTTGCCCTTTCTTTACCTCCATCACTTCTTCAGATGGAACTAATATTTCGCCAAAAGAATCCTGCAATCCTCGCTTTACAGCTTGTTCCTTAATGGACGTAACAACCCTTTGTTCCCCACCTGCGTATACGTTAACAACATACCACTTCATAAAATCTCTCTCAAATTACAAACCTAAAACATCGTGCAAAATGCGATTTATAATCCAGTCAGACGCAAAAAAATATGTCATGAATACCACAGAAAAAACAACGACAGCAACCGACATCCCAACAGTTTCAGTTTTATCGGGCCACGTTACTTTTTGAAATTCGCGCTTAACCTGCGTAACGAACTCAGCTGGACTGACCATAAACACCTCTTAAAAAATGGCAGGGGCGGAGAGAATCGAACTCACAGCCTGCGGTTTTGGAGACCGCCACTCTAACCTAATTGAGCTAC
>CAYLKK010000050.1:0-5980 GCA_964384495.1 uncultured Alphaproteobacteria bacterium | reverse complement strand
GCTGGAAAAGTTGGACAGCAACCTGTATCTGATGTAGAAAAAACAATGACTATTGTCGCTCAAGGGAGATATACAGATCCAGAACAATTCAAAAATATAATCATTAGAAGCGATATAAACGGCGACAATTTAAAACTTCAAGATGTAGCTGATGTAGAACTCGGAGCTATGTCATATGAGATCGATGCTAGAACACGCGGGTGTAAAGCTGTCCCACTTTTATTTTTCTTATCTCCTGGAGCGAATGCTCTTGCATGCGTAGATAAGATAAATAAAAAAATGGCAGAATTATCTGAAAAATTTCCTGAGGGGATAAATTATAAAGTTATATATGATACGACAAAATTCGTTGAAGAATCTATTCATGAAGTTATCAAAACATTGTTCGAAGCGATCTTTTTAGTGGTCTTAGTCGTACTATTATTCTTGAAAAAATTTAGAGCGACTATGATCCCATGCTTGGCTGTCCCTGTCTCTATTGTAGGTGCTTTTGCTGGCATGTTGATGTTCGGTTTTTCAATAAATACACTAACATTATTTGGACTTGTGCTTGCGATCGGAATTGTTGTTGATGATGCAATAATCGTCATGGAGAATGTAGAGCGTATAATGCATGAAGAGAAGTTGCCAGTAGATAAAGCGACAGAAAAAGCTGTAAATCAGGTTGCTGGTCCTGTCATAGCAGTCGTATTAGTCCTTTGCGCTGTATTTATTCCAGTATCGTTTTTAGGTGGGATGAGTGGAGTTTTATATAAACAATTTGCGATGACGATTGCATTTTCTGTCGTAATATCAGGAATAGTCGCATTAACCCTTACACCTGCCCTTTGCATACTTCTTTTAAAATTGGAGCGCCAAAAGAAAAGTTGGAAATTTTTTGATATTTTCGATGAATATTATAAAAAGTTTGAAAATAAGTATTTAGTAGTTGTTGAATACTTGCTGAAAAATGCTAAACAAGCAGGTTTAGCTATTGCCGCTATAGTTATAGTAACGTTCGGATTGTTCAAAATCACGCCTGAAAGTTTGTTACCAAATGAGGATCAAGGTGTCATGATGGGATGCGCATTTTTAGACCCAGGTGCATCGCTTGAAAGATCTGTGAATGTCTCGAATTATTTGGATTACATAGCTGGAAAAGACAAAGCGATTGATGATTATACTGTAGTAGCTGGATATGATCTTATCGGTGGGAGTCCAAGAAACAATGCTGTAACTATGTTTATGAAGCTTAAACCTTTTAATGAAAGGAAATCTGAAGTGCTATCAGCATTCGCTGCTTGTAAAAGATTTATGATGAACGGAGCCAAAGCTCCAGACGCTGCGATAATAGGATTTACCCCGCCACCTATTGTCGGTATGAGTACGACAGGTGGATTTGAAGTTTACTTGCAAGTTTTGACAGATAAAAGTTTGCTTGAGCTTAATGGAAAGCTAAGAGAAGTTTTAGCAGAAGCAGCAAAAAGAAAGGAATTAACAGGATTAAATAGTACATTTAATGCAAGCTCTCCTCAGTTTAAGCTCACTGTAGATAATTTAAAAGCTATTTCTATGGGAGTTTCAATTGATGATTTGTATCTGGCGATTCAGTCTGCATTTGGAACAACATACATAAACGATTTTACAAAAGCAGGTAGAACGTTTAAGGTTATACTGCAAGCAAAAGCCGATTATAGAGCATTCCCAGAACAGATTGAAGACGTTTACGTAAAATCGCACCAAGGAGAAATGATTCCTGTATCTACATTCGCAAAATTAGAAGAAACGATTGGATGTGATGATATTACACGATTCAATGGCCGTATATCTGCAAAAATAATTGGCTCACCAGCTCCTGGATATACTTCAGGAGAGGCTATGAGCGCAATTGAAGAGGTTTTCAATAAAACTTTAGATGAAAATTATGGATATGCATGGAGTGGATCTTCATACCAAGAAAAAGTATCAGCTGGAACTGGTGGGATTGCTATGCTGCTTGGTCTTATTGTTGTTTTCTTAATTTTGGCAGCTCAATACGAAAGGTGGTCTTTACCTGTAGCAGTATTACTAGCAGTCCCATTCGCTATGTTTGGCGCAATCTTAGCAACTTGGCTTCGCGGGTATAGCAATGACTTATATTTCCAAGTTTCTTTGATAACATTAATTGGGTTAGCAGCCAAAAATGCGATTTTAATAGTTGAGTTTGCGGTTGAACTTCGCAAGAAAGGTGAAGATTTATTAAATGCTGCTTTATATGCATCTAAATTAAGATTACGTCCGATTGTAATGACTTCATTGGCATTTATTTTTGGATGTTTGCCTTTAGCTGTTAGTAGTGGAGCTGGTGCGGCGAGCAGACACTCTCTAGGTACAGGTATTATCGGTGGAATGGTAGGAGCTACTTTTATAGCTCCACTATTCATCCCTCTTTTCTTTGTAATTGTTTCTAGAATGAGCGAATATTTTCGTGAATACGCTACAAAGAAAGAAACAGAAAAAATAGGAGAATAATAATGAGTAAAAATTTCATATTTGTCTGTTGTATTGGTTTTTTATTAACAGGCTGTTCTCTAGCGCCTAAATATAAAAAGCCTCAGATGGAAACGCCAGATATTGATAAATCTGTAGATATAGTTTATGAAGAATTATATAAGAAATTTGGTGGAAACAAATGGTGGAAAATATTCAATGATGAAAATTTAAATGCAATTGAAGAGAGAGCTCTTTCATCAAATGGAGAAATGAAAAATGCAATTTCTAAAATAAAAATTTTTGAATTAGCGCATGATTCTGCGATGTCAACTATATTTTCGCCGAATATTGATTTTACTTCAGATATAAAAAAGGCAAAGATGTCTGCTAAAGGTATTTATCCAATAAATGCGAATGACAGAGAAAAGAGCTTAGTAAGTAGTGGCTTATCTGCTTCATATGAAATCGATCTTTTCGGTAAAAATTTAGCTCAAAGTAAAGTGGCTTATAATGAATTGTTAGCTAGTAAAATGGCTAAGGAAGCGCTGTTTTTGTCTTTAACAGCCTCAGTAGCAAAGGCATATTTTTCATACATAGCTATGAAAGAAAAAATAAGTATAGCGAACAGAACTTTAGAAACTAGAAAATCAACGTTTGATATGTATAAAAGTCGCTTTGAAAATGGATATTGCAATGAGTTAGATTTTAATAGAGTCAAAGCTGACTTGCATAATGCAGAAACGACTTTGGCTAAATTAGAAGATGCTTTTTGTAAGATTGAAACAGCTTTATGTACATTAATTGGCGAATCTCCTAAAGACATTATAAATCCTTCGATAGCATATAAAAATATAAATAATGTAGATTTGGTAGATATTATACCATCAAGCATTCCATCAGATTTGTTGCAGCGAAGGCCAGATATTGAACAAGCTGAAGAAGAACTACGTTCATATAATGAGAGAATTGGTGTAGCTAAAGCTGCATTTTTACCATCATTTCTTCTTACAAGTTCAATTGGATTCGAAAGTAGCGCATTGCAGAAACTTACGACTAATACAGCAGATACATGGCTTGCAAACTTAGGTGTCAGCCTTCCTATCTTTAATGGTGGGCGCCTTATTATGAAAAAAAGAATAGCAGAAGAGCAATATAAACAGTCTGTTGAGAACTACAAACATGTAGTAAGAAATGCATTTAAAGAAGCAAAAGATTCAATAGTTTCAAATGTAAAGTGGAGAGAAATTGTTGCATCTACTACGGATACTAAGAAAGCACTGGAAAGAAGTTATATTTTAGCTATTGAAAAGCATAAAACTGGATTAATTGGATTAATAGATTTGTTAGATGTAGAGAGAAATTTCCTAGTTGCTCAGTTAGATCAAGTGGATGCGTTGCAAAATCTCCTTAATTCGATAGTAGATTTGTGTAAATCTATTGGTGGTGGTTGGAAAATGAATAAACGGCAATAAAATTATGAAAGAAGAAATTGTAAAGTCAATAAATTTCATAAAAGAAACACTAGAGTTCTTAAGGGGGTTTCTTTGACCTCGACGCTCTAAAGAAAAGGTTGAACGAACTAAATGTTGAGGTTGAAAATCCTGCGTTATGGAACGAAGCTGAACATGCTAAAAAAATTTTACAAGAAAGGGCGGATATAGAAAGTGAAATAAGAAAATTCGAAAAATTTCAGGCTGATATATGTGATTCTGAAGAGTTGTTGCAAATTGCAGAGCTAGAAGAAAATGAGGAAATTATTAGTGAAATTGAATCTACTATTTTATCTTTAGAAAAGTCTGTTAGATCTTATAAGCTTGAAAATTTATTGTCTGGTGAAGTCGATAAAAACGATTGTTATATTGAAATACATGCTGGAGCTGGTGGAACTGAAGCTCAAGATTGGGCATCAATGTTGCTTCGTATGTATACACGCTGGGCTGAAAAACGCGGCTACAAACTTTCTCTTATTGACGAAACGACTGAAGACGTAAGGATTAAATCTGTAACAATTCAAGTAAGTGGATTGAGAGCTTATGGGTGGCTAAAAGCTGAATCTGGTGTCCATAGATTGGTGAGAATTTCTCCATTTGATGCTAATGCGAGGAGGCACACAAGTTTTGCATCTGTTTGGGTATACCCTCTGATCGATGAAAAAATCGAAATAGAAATTTTAGATAAGGACCTTAGGATTGATACATATCGAGCTTCTGGAGCGGGTGGACAGCATGTGAATAAAACTGATAGCGCAGTACGTATTACCCATATTCCGACAGGAATAGTTGTTCAAAGTCAGGTCGATCGCTCTCAACATAGAAATAGAGCGATTGCTTTTGATATGTTACGAGCCCGTTTGTATGAGTTAGAATTAAGAGAAAGAGAAGCAAAGCAAAGTCAAGAAGAAGCTAGTAAATCTGATATTGGATGGGGCAACCAAATTCGATCTTACGTTCTGCAGCCATATCAAATGGTAAAAGATTTGAGAACGAATTTTGAGGTTGGAAACGCTATGGCAGTATTAGATGGAAATATTGACGGTTTTTTGGAATCTTCGATTGTATATAAAAATAAACAAGAAAATTAGGAGAATAAAAGTGTTAAAAGAATTACAAAGATTACGTGGGATTGCATGTATAATTGTTTTGCTACAACATATATGTTTAGTTACTCCAATTGCATTTTTTCAAAATACAGTACCAAGTATTTTCCAATACGGATCATGCGGAGTTTATTTATTCTTCGTAATATCCGGTTTTGTTATAGCTTTTACACAAAAAGATAAGTTAGAAAATTACTGTAAATCTGACGATTTTGTTGAAAGGCTGTATTCTTCTGGAAACGTTTTGAAGTCTTTTTTTGTTCGAAGAGCATTTAGATTAATTCCAGCATTACTTGGGGTATTACTTATTATCATTTTTTTCCATAGCATTTTTACTAACGATCGAGTAGCTATCTTAGGTGCTATCAAAACTTTATTTGACATAATCTCATGTAACTATGCGGACTGTGTAAATACAAATGTTTTATATGAAGCATTTCATCTACAAGGGACAGGCCCTTTATGGACATTATCAATCGAAGTGTTTTTCTATTTAACTTTCCCTGTAGTATTTTTGCTATTAAAAAACAATACTAGTAGAGTTAAATTTTTTCTGATTTCTGGGGCGATAAGCTGGTTTTGTTTTCGTTGGATATTCGACCATGTATTACATCTTTCGATATTAAACTATTATAACATTTTTATCAATTTGGATGGTTTGTTACTAGGAACCTTTCTAGGTCT
The DNA here is from genome assembly GCA_964384495.1 of uncultured Alphaproteobacteria bacterium. Taxonomy (GTDB): domain Bacteria; phylum Pseudomonadota; class Alphaproteobacteria; order UBA3830; family CAYLKK01; genus CAYLKK01. Next base: position 249 of record CAYLKK010000050.1, on the reverse strand, counting down.
TACATACGATAGGAAGAAAGCAAATACGGCAGAAAATCATTGGATTTGGTCTAGCCTTTCATTAATCTTGATTTTTGGAATGTGGTGCCCTCAAAATTTTTCTGCAGTTCAAGATGAAGTAAGATGGTGTAATACGGCAGTATTCTTCTCTGTGTGGTTAGTATACTTAGCTGTATATAATAAAGGAGTACTCAATATTCCTATTATAAAAAATATACTAGAGTATTTAGGTGATAGGTCTTATTCGTT
>CAYLKK010000049.1:0-6072 GCA_964384495.1 uncultured Alphaproteobacteria bacterium | reverse complement strand
CTAAATTATTTGCTAGTGATATAGAAAATAATTTCAAAAAAAAAGATATATTAATCGTAAGTCCAGATAAAGGAGCTATAGAATTAGCTATAGATATTTCCAATGAAATTGGATGTGATTTAGTTTTTTGTTCAAAATATAAAGAAAGTGATACTATATCATTTTCAGGTAATTTTGATGAATGCTCAGGTAGGGATTGTGTTATCGTAGATGATATGATTGATTCAGGCCGTACTGTATGTTACACTGCAGACATACTAAATAAGCATAACGCTCGATCTGTGAGTGCTTACTGTGTTCACGGAGTTCTATCTCAAGATGTTGATCGAAGAATTGACGATTCGTGTGTTAAAGAACTTGTTGTAACAGATAGTATATGTAGGCTTACGCCGGATTCTCCAAAAATAAGGAGGTTGTCTTTATTTCCTTTTTTGAGAGATTTTATAGATGGTATGTTATAAATTTTTTAGGTGAAATATGAGTACAATAAATTACACTGTAATAAAAAGAGAAAAAATTGGTGGAAATTCTTCTGCGCAATTAAGACGAGGTGGATATTTACCATGCGTTGTATACGGGGACAACAAAAAAGCAGAACATATAGCTGTCAAATATGAGGACTTCTATAAAGGTTTCAAGTTGAGAAATTTCTTTTCAAGCGTATTTGAGTTAGAAGGTATTGATGATAAAAAAACAAAATACGTTGTAAAAGAGGTTCAGTATCATCCAGTTACAGATATTCCTTTGCACGTAGATTTTATGAGGGTTGCAAAAGGCTCAAAGGTTGCAGTTAATGTTTCTGTTGAGTTTGTTGATCAAAATAAATCTCCAGGTTTAAAACGCGGTGGTGTTTTGAATATTATTGCTCATGAAATTTTGTTGATGTGTGATCCAGATAATATTCCTGAAACTATTAAAATTAGCTTAGACGGAGCTGGTTTCCATCATACTGTAAAATTGCATTCGTTAGAGCTTCCTGTAGGGGTTGAGTTGCCTCACAATTCAAAGGATGTGACAATAGCTACTGTTGTTGCTCCAACTATAATAAGGGAAGATGAAGTCACTGATTCTGTTGAAGTGTAAGTAAAGTGATTTTTTTATGATAAATCAATTTTTAATAGTTGGTTTAGGTAATCCGGGAAGTCAGTACGTTTTTTCTAGACATAATGCTGGCTTCCTTTTTTTGGATAAATTAGCCGAAAAATTTAATGTTACTTTTCAATCAAAGGATTTTTTAAGCTTTTGTAAATTTCAGTATAATAATTCAGTTGTGTTTCTTTTGAAACCTCAAACATACATGAATCTTTCAGGAAAAGCTGTCGGATTCTTAAAAAATTTTTATAAAATTAGCACAGAAAATATCATAGTGTTTCATGATGATATAGATTTAGAGTTTGCTAGATGTAAATTTAAATTTGCAGGCAGCAATGGTGGTCATAATGGATTGAAGGATATAGATAAATTTGTTTCAAATCAGTATTGGCGTTTTAGATTCGGAGTTGGACGTCCAAATAATAATGATCATGTTGCATCATATGTTTTAAGTGATTTCTCTTTAAATGAGTTAGATGTAATTGAAAAAAACTCTGAAGTTGTTTTTAATAATTTTGAATTTTTTTTAAAAAAAGATCAACAAAAGATATCGTCTTTATTTAAATAATATTGTATTATTCGAATAACTTCGTTTTGGTATTTTCATGAAATTAAAATCTAGTTTTTTAATTGAAGCAATTGAGCGTGGTTTTTTTTATCAGTCAACAAATATTGAAGGACTTGATGAATATTTAAGTGTTGGAAGTAGATATGGGTATGTTGGTGTAGATCTAACTGCAAAGAGTTTGCATGTTGGGCATTTGATTCCAATTTTTTTATTGCGTTTGTTTAAAAAACACGGACATAAGCCTATTTTGTTGGTAGGTGGTGGGACTACAAAAATTGGAGATCCATCTTTTAGAAATTCTGCTAGGCCAATGCTTTCAGATGATCAAATTGCAGAGAATTTGGAGAGTATAAAAAAAGGATTAAATTTTATACTTGGAAATAAAAATGAAAACGAAAAAATAGAAATCGTAAATAATGCTAATTGGTTAGATTCTTTGAATTATATAGACATGCTGAGAAATATAGGTCGGTATTTTTCGGTAAATAGAATGATTGGATTTGATTCTGTAAAAACTAAATTATCAGAAAATAATAGTTTAAGTTTTCTTGAATTTAATTACATGATAATTCAAGCTTATGATTTTTATCATCTTTTTACTGAAAAAGATTGTCGCATTCAATTTGGCGGACAAGATCAGTGGGGGAATATTGTTTGTGGCGTTGAACTTATTAGAAAAAAAATAGAACAAGAGTCTTTTGGGTATACTGTACCATTGCTATTAAAAAAAGATGGTACAAAGATGGGGAAAACAGCAAATGGAGCAGTTTGGATATCAAAAGAAATGATGAGTCCTTATGATTTTTGGCAGTATTGGAGAAATATCGATGATACTGACATAGGGAAGTGTTTGAGATTATTTACAGATTTAGATTTATCAGAAATCAAACAACTGGAAAATTTAAAGGGCAAAGAAATAAATGAGGCTAAAAAGATTTTAGCAAACGAAATTACAAAAATCATTCATGGAGAAGATGAATTAAGTTTTGTTTTAAAGCAAGTTTCAAGTATGTTTGATGCAAACGTTTTTGATGAAAATAACGCTCCTAGCGTATCTTGCTATTTTGAAGATTTTTCTATTGTAAATGTTTTAGTTGAAAATAAAATTTCTTCATCTAAAAGCGAAGCTAGACGCTTAATCAGAGGTGGAGGAGTTGTTGTTAATAATGAGACAATTACTGAGGAATATAGCCCGAAATCGAAAGATGCTTTAAAAGTTTGTGTTGGAAAGAAAAGACGATTTTTAGTGAAATTTATAGATTAAATTTAATCATAGTAGATTTATGTTTTTAATGGTTTTTTGTTACGAAGATACTGTAAATAAAAATAGTTGAATTCGTATAAATTGAATGTTAAATTACTAGAGTAATTCGGACAAGTAATGTCATGGACCTGGTCAGGGTTGAAAAACAGCAGCCACAGTGAATTCTGCTTGGGTCGGATTACACTTTTTTGTCTGTGGTGTGATATGTGCCAATTTTTACCATTATCTAGAAAATATAGACCAAAAAAATTTTCAGATGTTATAGGGCAAGATATAACTGTTAATATATTGTCCCAAGGGATTTTAAAAAATAGAATTACTTCTGCTGTTTTATTTACAGGAATACGAGGCACAGGAAAAACTACATTAGCAAGAATTTTAGCAAGAGTATTTAGATGCGAAAACAACGAAGGAAAGATAGACGCATGTGGTGTTTGCGAAAGTTGCTTAAACTTCGAAAAAAATGCGATTGATGTAATAGAAATGGACGCAGCTAGTCATACAGGTGTCGATGATATTAGGGAAATTATAGAATCGTGTAAATATGCACCAACAACAGGAAAGTGGAAAATTTACATCATTGATGAAGTTCATATGCTGTCGAAAAGCGCTTTTAATGCTTTATTGAAAACATTAGAAGAACCTCCTGCTCACGTAAAATTTATCTTTGCAACAACTGAGCTATACAAAGTTCCAGATACAGTTGTATCGAGGTGTTTGTTATTTAACTTAAAGAAGGTTGATGTTAATTTATTAGCTCAGTATTTGTCTGGAATATGTTTAAAAGAAAATGTTCAATTTGATGAGTCTGCTTTGTTTGCAATAGCTAGAGCTGCAAGTGGGTCTGTACGCGATGGATTATCAATACTTGATCAAGCTATAAATATTTCTAGCGATGAAAAAATTACAGAAGAACACGTGAGAAAAATGTTATGTGATTTTTCTTATACAGATGCATTGAATGTTTTAAAATTAATATTTCAATCTGATCAAAAAAAAGCAATTATGGAAATAAGGAAAAGCATTATTTCTGGTACTAGTTATAAGTCAATAGTTCGAGCATTTTTGGAGTTAGTTCACAAAATTACATGTATAAAAATAGGTGCAAATTATTTTGGAAATTGCCATTTGTCTCATGATGCAGAATTAGATCTAAATGCGAATTTTAGTAGCGTAGATATGATGCAGCTTACAACTGTATGGCAGATTCTTTCCAAAGAAAATGAAATTTTATACGATGAAGATTTAGAAAATATAGCAATTGAGTTACTTGTTATTCGTCTTTGTTGTTCAAACACTTTAAAAAACATAAATAAGAGAATATCTGATTTAGATGCATTAGCAGAATCTGTAAAAAAAGATGTGAACAGAAAAGTTGATGTCGCTGAAAAAACACTTACAGAAAATGCTTTATCTATGTTTTCTGGTGCATTTGTTGTAGAAGATTAGTGGTGTTAGATTTTATTGTAAAAATATCTGAAAATGGTATACGTATAGATAAATTTTTATCTATATAGGAGATATATCTAGAGCGAAAATTCAGAATGCAATTTTGAATAGAGCGGTTTCTATTGATGGACAGGAAGTAACTGATTGTTCAAAAAAACTAAAAACAGAGCAATGCGTAAATTTTGATCAAACGTACATCGTGAGTGAACAAATAGAATTAAAACCAGAGAAAGTAGATTTTTCTATTTTATATGAAGATGTTATTTGATCTAAACAAGTCTAACATGTATCGTCATATTTAAAGGCTAGAACATATGTTGGCGAAAGTTATAAATATTCCTATTAGATTCAATATAATCTTAGGAATATATCACATAAAATTCTCATAACAACTATAAAACCAAAATCTCATAGCTAATTTTGTGAAATGCGTTTAAGTATGAAGCTGTTATAACGTTCGTAATATTATAGTAAAAATGTTATCGATGTATTAAGCTGTTTGTATGTAAAAAACATAAGGTATGTTATACTTTTTAGATATTTGCATTAGAGGCGTATTTTGAAAAAATATTCTATAATTTTTATGGGGACTCCTGAATTCGCAAAAATAGCGTTAAAAAGTATTGTAGATAATGACCATAATGTATTGGCTGTTTTTTCTCAGCCACCAAAACCTGTAGGGAGGGGAAAAAATATACAGAAATCAGCTGTGCATGAATACTCTGAGTCTCATGGGATATGTGTATATACGCCAAAAACAATGCGTTCTGAAGATGTTGTAAATACGATAAAGACATTAGATCCAGATCTAATAATTGTCGCAGCGTACGGTTTTATTATTCCACAAGCTATTTTAGATCTTCCTAAATTTGGGTGTATAAATATTCATGGATCTGTTTTACCTAGATGGAGGGGAGCTGCTCCTATACATCATGCAATAATGTCTGGCGACGAAGAAACTGGTATCACAATTATGAAAATGGATGCAGGAATGGATACTGGAGATATTATCAAAATAGATAAATGCAAAATTTTAGAGAAAGAAACATTGGGCGAGCTAAGAATAAAATTGGCTGAAATTGGGGCTAATTCTATTATAAACGTTTTAGATGATTTAGATAAGTATTTAGCGAATTCATACAAACAGACAGCAGATGTTGTTACAATAGCAACTAAGATTACAAAAGATATGGAGCAAATCAACTGGAATTTTGATGCGAAAACAATTGAGCGTAGTATTAGAGCGTTATCTCCTGATTCTTACATGTGGACTGCTATTGATAATATGCGTATTAAAATAATTGGATCTACTGTAGTCCAAGGAGATTACAGTGAATTTTCGCCAGGAAAAATCTTGGATGGTAATTTCGTAGTTTCATGCGGTGATAGAACATTTTTGCGCATAGAATTATTACAGCCAGCTGGTAAAAAAATTATGAAAGCTGCTGATTTTATAAATGGTCACAAAGAAATAATAGGTTGTACGTTCAATGAAAAAGTTTCTGAGTAATTTGATTAATGCCTTCATTTTTATTTTATCTTTGAGTATCTTTGTATATTCATTCTTTGTGCAATGTAATATAACATTGAATTTTGAGGGAATTAGTCAAACGTTTAGTCTGTCTGACCTACTAATATTTATTTTATTAGTGTATGCCGTACGGTTATTCTTTGCCTCTTGTTCAGACTTTTTAAAAAG
>CAYLKK010000048.1:0-6462 GCA_964384495.1 uncultured Alphaproteobacteria bacterium | reverse complement strand
GACAAATGGTGATACATTTTTAGGCGGTGAAGATTTCGATATGAGAGTTATTGATTATTTAGCGGATGAATTCTTGAAAGATAACTCTGTAGATTTGAGGAAGGATAGCTTAGCATTGCAGCGCTTGAAGGAAGCTGCTGAGAAAGCAAAAATTGAACTTTCAAGCTCTTTCGAGACAGAAATAAATTTACCATATATTACAGCTGATGCTAGCGGGCCTAAACATTTAACGATTAAGTTGAGTCGAGCAAAACTAGAAAGTTTGGTTGAAGATTTGATAAAGAGAACTATAACTCCATGTAAATTGGCTTTAAAAGATGCTGGAGTAGAACCAAATGAGATTTCAGAGGTAATATTAGTCGGTGGTATGACTCGTATGCCAAAGGTTATCGAGACTGTTAAAGAGTTTTTTGGTAAAGAACCTCATAAGGGAGTTAACCCTGATGAAGTTGTAGCTATTGGTGCTGCAATTCAGGGCGGTGTATTACAGGGCGATGTAAAAGATGTATTGCTTTTAGATGTAACACCTTTATCTTTGGGAATTGAAACTTTAGGTGGAATCTTTACTAGGTTAATTGACAGAAATACTACAATTCCTACAAAGAAAAGTCAGGTGTTCTCTACTGCTGAAGACAATCAAACCGGTGTGACGATAAGAGTGTTCCAAGGTGAAAGAGAAATGGCTGCAGATAATAAGTTATTAGGGCAGTTTGATCTCACGGATATTCCTCCTGCACCAAGAGGTGTACCTCAAATTGAAGTTTCTTTTGATATTGATGCTAACGGTATAGTCCATGTTACTGCAAAAGATAAAGCTACAAATAAAGAGCAGGCTATTAGGATTCAACCATCTGGTGGTTTATCTGATGCTGATATCGAAAGAATGGTTAAAGATGCAGAGGCCCATGCTGATGAAGACAAGAAGAAGAAAGCTTGTATAGAGGCTAGAAATTTTGCGGAACAACTTATTGTGTCTACAGAGAAATCTTTAGCTGAATACGGTGACAAAGTGTCTGCTGAAGAAAAAGCTGCTATAGAAACAGCTATTGCTGAGTTGAAGGAAAAAGTAAAGAGCGATGATGCAGATGAAATAAAAGCTGCATCAGATAAGCTAGCTCAAGCTTCTATGAAACTTGGAGAGGCTATGTACAAAGCTCAACAAGAGCAAAATACAGCGCAGCAAGGTGGTCAACAAGGGAGTGGAGCAAAAACGCAAGAAGATGTAGTTGATGCTGATTTCAAAGAAGTTTAATCTAGACTTCCGTATCATATTTGATTGGGGGATTTATGCCCCCATATGTCAGTATAAAAATTAGAGGAAAATATGGCGAAAGATTATTATGATCTTCTTGGAGTAAATAAGTCTGCATCTGCAGAAGATATAAAGAAAGCTTATAGAAAAATGGCTATGAAATACCATCCAGATAAAAATTCTGGAGATTCATTTGCAGAAAAAAAATTCAAAGAAATTAATGAGGCTTATGATGTATTAAAAGATCCTCAAAAAAAAGCAGCATACGACAGATATGGTCATGACGCCTTTCAAAGTGGTGGCTTTAATAATGCTAGTGGCGGGCGTTCTGGCGGATTTAAACCTGAAGATTTTGGTTTCGGATTCGGTAGTAGCGGATTTGGCGCTGGTAGTTTTAATGATATTTTCGAAGAAATGTTCGGGCATGGCAATCATGGGAACATGCATAGAGAAGAAATAAGAGGCGAAGATTTAAGGTACGATTCGAGTTTAACTTTAGAAGAAGCTTTTACAGGAAAAACAATAAAAGTTCGTATGAATGTAAATTGTAAGTGTTCATCATGTTCTGGGAAAGGTTCTTCTGATGGTAAAGTAAAGACTTGTCCATCATGTAAAGGTTCTGGACGCATGCGGTTTACGCAAGGTTTTTTTTCTGTAGAAAGAACTTGTACATCTTGTAATGGTTTAGGAAGAATGATAGAAAATCCATGTACTAGATGTAGCGGATCTGGGCGTTATCAACAAATGAAAACAATAGAAGTGAAAATTCCAGCAGGCGTTGATAATGGAACTAGAGTCAGAGTTTCTGGAGAAGGCGAGGCAGGGATTCGTGGCGGTGCTAATGGAGATCTGTATGTTTTTATTACAGTAAAAAAACATACTATTTTTGAGCGGAATGGTACTACGCTATCTTGTACTGTCCCGATACCTATGACTACAGCAGCTTTGGGCGGCGAAATTGAGGTAAAAACTATAGATGGAACGAAAGTAAATGTAAAAATCCCAGTTGGTACGCAAAGCGGTCAGCAGCTGAAGCTAAAAGGGAAGGGGATGTATCCAATTAATAGTACAGCTCGTGGTAACATGGTAATTAACATTAAAGTCGTTACGCCAACAAATTTGACTGAAAATCAAAAAGAAATTTTAAAATGTTTTGCAAAAGATTATAAGCACCAACAATCTGATGGATTTTTTGCTAAAGTAAGAGAATTTTGGAATAGTGTAGAGAGTTGAAGTAATTTAATCTTTGAAAGACGAGTGTCGTTTACAACTTTTTGCATCATTTCCAATAGATTTTAGTAAATAAACAAAAATTTATAAATATTAACAAGAGGCATGAAAGCCTCTTGTTAATATTTATTTATACGATAATTTATACAGTAGTAACATGTATTGCTGGTTCATTACCATCACAGAAAACTACTATATTTTCACCAGATGTCTCGTCGCTTAATCTCTCTTTTACAATTGATCTTGCCAAAGAGAACATATTTTCATTCGAAGTAGGTTGTTTCTCTATCATTTTAGAGTAGCACCCCCACAATAGACCTACTTGCCTAGATAGTTTCAGGCAGTTAGTCGCAACAAACACAAACTGGAAGCATTTAGACCTAGATACGCGAATAACAGTATCATAATCATTTGTGAATAAGACAACAGCAGAAGAACAAGATAATTCTGCTAGTTTATTGGCAGCGAAGGCAAATCCATCAGCTACACTATATTCCCCTAATGGACGCATTTTCTCCAAATATTCTACATATCTATCTGTTAACTCAGTTGTTTCAATGATTTTAGCCATTGTGCTAACAGCTTCAAACGGATAATCACCAGATGCAGATTCTGCTGATAACATAGTAGCATCTGCTCCGCAATAAACTGCAGTAGCAACGTCAGACGCTTCAGCTCTTGTTGGCGTTGGCAACGTAATCATAGACTCTAACATTTGAGTTGCAACGATTACAGGCCGACCAAAGTCATGACATAATTCGATTATATCTCTTTGGATATCAGGAACAACGTCATAGCTCATTTCTACAGCTAAATCTCCCCTTGCAATCATTATTGCATCAGACGCTTCGATTATAGCCTCTAAGTCTTCGACAGCACTTGGCTTCTCTATCTTAGAAACGATTTTAGCTCTATCTTTTATTATATCTCTTGCTTCTAAAACATCTTTTACTGACTGAACGAAAGATAATGCGACAAAATCTACACCTAGATCTAATGCAAAATTCAAATCTTTTAAGTCTTTTTCTGTTAATGCAGGAATTGCAAGTACTACATCTGGAACATTCACTCCTTTTCTGTTAGACAGAGTTCCACCAACGATAACTTTTGTTTCTGCAAAAGTATCAGACCTATTTATAACTTCAACTTTTAATTTCCCATCATCAAGAAGCAATGTAGATCCTACCTGTAGTGCCTCTAGGATTTCTTTATGTGGTAAGTTTACTCTTGTCTGATCTCCAGGTGTAGGATCTAAATCGAACCTAAAAATATCTCCACTTTTGAGTTCTATTTTACCATCCTGAAAAACTCCAACCCTTAATTTTGGTCCTTGCATATCAGCTAATATAGCCGGAGAATAACCATATTTCTTTTCTAAATTCCTAATATTGTGAAATACTTCAGCGTGTCCCTCATGTGTACCATGAGAAAAATTCATTCTGAAAACATCGACACCTGCAACAAACAATTTTTCAAGCATCTCTGCAGAATTGCTAGCAGGACCTACAGTTGCAACGATTTTTCCGAACTTATTTCGTTCCATAGTAAAACCTCAAAATAACTGTTCTATATTAATATTATTTTATAAATAAATCCAGTTAATTTTAATTTATTTCACCATGTTTCATATTTAAAACAGAAGTCGAACGTAGTAATTGACAGGTGCGTCGATAGATAGGATCTTATTGATATATTTTTTCTTATTATGCTACACCTACAGATGTATTAGTACAATTGCAATCAGTTATTTTATCATTTGAAGAAGATTCAATTGTATTAATGCTATAAATCACAGTTATATTTCCTCCGTTTCTCTGAACATCTATTGTCCCACCATGTTTTTTTATAAGTGGCGTAATAATTGGTATTCCAAGATTTATTTGTTCACTTATCGTAACACGAGAAACATGTTTAAATCCCATTCGCTGGAAAGCACGTAATTTTGATTGATGTTTTATTGCAGGATTACTTGCTATTGTAATGACCTTGATATTTGTATCATTAACATCTAGAAGAATCTTTATGCTTGTTTTCTTCGACATAAAACTTACTAGATTTAAGAGAATATGATATTGTATCTGTTTAATTATTTTTTTATCAGCGTATACCTCAATAGGAGATTTATCATCAGGTAATTGTATAGTTATTCCTTTTTTATTTGCTCGATCAATAATAGCTGATACTACTGTTTCTAAAATTTGCTTTATATCGAATATTTTCTTTGTAACGATAATGTCTTCAATATTAATTGCATCCATTGACCTTACATTATTTATCAATGATATTAACCTTTGTGTAGCATTTAATATCTCTGTGCAGTACGTAATTTGCTTTTCATTTAACATTCCAAAGTATTGTTTTTCCAAAAGTTCTGTATAGCCTATAATAAGATTCACAGGATTTCGTATTTCTGCCGATATACTAGAAATAAATTCGTACTTTAAATTATTAGCTATATTCAATGCTTGATCTTTTTCATATGTAGCTAGCTCAAGTTTGCATGAATCTGTAACATCTATGTAGCTGTGTAAATGAGAACCATCAGGTAATGGAGAATAAGCAAAAAATATCACAGAGTTATCTTTTTTTAGGATTCGGCCAGTTTTAGTTATTCTATCAGTTAAATTACTTATAACATTACTGCTATATTCTTCCCAAGTTCCTACATAATCTATTTCACGTCGAATGTATTCTACAAATTCAGATATGTGAATACCTTTTGGAATATCTTCATTTATGTTCCACAATTTGAACATATTAGCATTTATAAATTTAAGTCTATTGTCACTTCCGAAAACGCTAACGCCTTCTATTAAATTATTTATTGTTTCTTTTTGTACCGCCAAAACAGTAGAGTTTTCTCTTTGTAATGAAATAGATTCAGAAATATCGTCGTACATAAAAATTAATCCACCTATTGGATGAGGAGTAACACAACGTCTGATTACATTTCCGTTTGGTAAGTAAAGCATATCCTGTTTCTGTTCTAATAATGATACAAACATCCCAAGCTGTTCAGTTTTATAGAATTGGAAGTCAGCATACTCTGGTAACTGTCTATATACACGCTTCTTTTCTAAAATTTCACCATATGTAGGTGCAGAGCTTAACCATGCTTCATCAAAGCCTGTCATTTTTTTATACGCAGAATTATAGAAACTCAAGCGTGTATTTTGTCCAAAAATTGCTATAGCAGTCGGAAGGCTTTCAAGTACTTCTCCATTGGCCGCAATTAATTTATCTAAATTTTTAATTGCTTCATCGTGGTTAGTATTATCTAAAGCATATCCGAAACTTTCAGAGGCGAAAGGAATTTCAGAAATAGAAAATGTCTTCCTAGTGCCATTAACAACAATATATTGTGATACTGTTTGAGGTTTGGAACTTTTTTTTACACTCTCAGCTAATGAATGACCTTGTCCGAATAAAGTTCCAGAGATAAGAGGTAAATTCTTCTTAATAACGACATCTTTCGATGTATCTAAAATAGATGCATATGTGTTGTTACAGTATTCTATTTTTAAATTTTGATCCCTATACCATACCGGAGTAGGGATATTATCTAATATACGATCTGCAATATCCAACTTCCGTGTTAATACAAGATTTTTATATTGCAAACTATCTATTGTTGACGATAAAGACGTAATGTTTTTACACCATATTGACAAAGTACTTGTATTCCTTGTGGCAATCTTTTCAAAAGTTAGTTCAAGCTTTTCTGTAGAATTGATAGGTGTTACTGTGATAGAAAAACTTTTGCCACTTGCAAGCAGTATATCAAAATTTTCTTTAATTGTATCTACTTTGTCAGGATTCAATTTTAAAAGGATATCACTTAGACGGATTTCATTCTTATCATTTAATTCGAATAAATCCCTAAACTTTTTAGATATTCCAATCATTTCTCCATCAGCATTCCAAGAAATCCAAGCGTCCGTAGCGCAAGACAGAATACCTCTATAGTGATTAATAGCTTT
>CAYLKK010000047.1:0-6535 GCA_964384495.1 uncultured Alphaproteobacteria bacterium | reverse complement strand
TAAAAATTACATAAAACAAAAATGGGAAAAGGCTCAATCTCAAGCAATATGCTTCAATGTATGATCTATGATGCGCTCTTGTGCAATCTCATCTCAAATTTATGAAACGGATGTGGCTCGCAATTCCACATAGATTGACTTCGTAAATCTATTTTGTTATACTTATTGAAAATGGGCAATTAGCTCAGCTGGTAGAGCGGCTGACTCTTAATCAGTAGGTCGCAGGTTCGAACCCTGCATTGCCCACCATCTGAAATTTCACATATAGTGCGTAAAATTTTTTATTGAGATCTATTATGGTGTTCGATTGTAAGATATTTTTTGAAACATCATATTCATTAAGAACTTAAATATATTTTTTTGTTTTGCTATAATCCTAAGACGTTTAGTCGTATGGAGAAATATGAGAAAAAAACTTTACAATGTAGCAGTTGTTGGTGCTACAGGTAGCACTGGAAGTACAACTTTAAACGTACTAAGTGAAAGACAGTTTCCGATACAAAATATATACGCATTTGCTAGCGAAAGATCTGTAGGGAAATATGTGTCTTTTGGTGAAGAAAAAACAGTAGTGTTAAGTAGTATAAATGGCTTTGATTTTTCTTCTGTAGATATATGTTTTATGTGCGCTGGAAGCGCTATTTCTAAAAAATATGCGCAAAAAATAGCAGAATGTGGATGTACAGTAATCGACAAAACATCTCTATTCCGTATGAATGAATCTGTACCTCTTATAGTCCCAGAAGTCAACGGATCTCTCATAAATAATACAAATGGTTACATCATTTCCAATCCAAACTGCGTAGCTATTCCTTCGTCTATGATTCTAAAAGCTTTGAGTGATTTATCAAACATAAAAAGAGTAGTAATTTCAACATATCAATCAGTTTCAGGCGCTGGGAAAAATGGGATACGGAGTTTATACGAAGAAACAAGACAATCTTTGTTTGGAGCGCCTTTTTCAAGTGAAGATAGTCGAATTAACGTTTTTCCTAAGGTAATAGCTGGAAATGTTATACCAGCAATCGGTGAAATCTTAGAATCAGGAGAAAGCGATGAAGAGAATAAAATTACATCAGAAATAAAAAAAATTCTTAGTAAAGATATGTTCATATCTGTTACATCTGTTAGAGTCCCTGTTTACATAGGGCATAGCATATCTATGCATTGTGAGTTCTTTTCAGATATTGAGTTATCTGATGTCAAGTCTGCTATTGCGAAGTTTCCAGGAATTACTCTACTGCGCAATAATGCAATTGTCACTCCAGTTGATGCTCAAGGAGAAGACTCTGTTTTTGTTTGTAGAGTAAGACGAGACGATGGATGTAAAAATTGTATATCTTTATGGGCATCGTGTGACAACTTGAGAAAAGGTGCAGCTTTAAATGGTGTACAAATAGCTGAATCAATAATAAAGTCAAGTATGGATTAAGTCCATATATACAAGGTATGAGTGTATGTTAAACGATAAAAATGTGGTTCTGCAACATAGCGGAAATGGAAAAATATTAAAGTTATCTCAGGTTCTAATTAATCAAATAGCAGCTGGAGAGGTAGTAGAAAGGCCTGCCTCTGTACTCAAAGAGCTAGTAGAAAATTCTATAGATGCTGGCGCAAAAAATATAGAAATTTCTATAGCAGAAGGAGGAAAAGCTTTTCTTTGTGTAAAAGATGATGGATGCGGTATTCACAAAGGTGAATTACGCTTAGCTTTAGAAAGGCATGCTACATCTAAGCTTGCATTGGGGAATTTATTTGATATTAATACATTTGGATTTAGAGGCGAAGCTTTAGCGTCAATTGCATCTATTGCTAGAGTTATTTTAAAAAGTTCTTATTTAGAAGATTGCGCTTATGCAATAGAATCTAATGAAAATGGAATTTCTGATGTATTTCCTATAGGCGAAAATATTAGAGGAACTAAAATAGAGGTTTCTGATTTATTTTATGCTACGCCAGCTCGTTTAAAATTCTTAAAAAGTACTGTCACAGAGTCAGATGCATGTTATGACGCTTTTATTAATTTTGCTTTGTGCTATCCAAATATTAGTTTTAAATACATATGCAATGGAAAATTAAAATCAGAATACAAAGCAAAAAGCCTATTAGAAAGGATCAAGGATGTTCTGGGAGAAGGATTTATAGAGAATACGAGACTAATCGAAAAAGACATAAACACAATTAGTTTGAGTACTTATTTAGGTGTTCCAAATTTCAACAAATCTACATCATCTCATCAACGGATCTATGTCAATGGAAGATTTATAAAGGATAAATTTATTTCAAGTATTGTTCGCAGTGCATATAAAGATGTAATACCAGCAGGAAGATTCCCTGTATTTATTATGTTTTTGAATATAGATAACGCATTAGTTGACGTCAATGTGCATCCAGCAAAAACAGAGGTACGTTTTAGAAATTTAGATGATCTCAAAACAATTATATTCTCTTCAATAAAACAAGCCATATCGGAAGATATAGGAAATCATTCTGCGTCTTCATTAGATAAATTAGGTTTAAGTTCGATTCTGAAAAGAAGCGTCTCTATAAATCCTGATGTTATGAATAGTAGCGATAATAAATTAACAAAAATATTTCAGCGTTCTCAGAATCCACAACAGTTTTTAGATCAACACTTCAATAATTTAGTTCCATTTAAAAAGATTAAACGAGTCGAAGTTTGTAGCGATATACAACAAATAAAATCAGACGAAAAGACAACATGTATTTGTACTACAGAAAATTTAGTAGAAAATAATGTAAATATCAGTAAAAAGTCTGTAGATCTTGGAAACGCTATTGCACAAATAGATAGCAAGTATATTATTTCGAAAAATGAAAACGAAGAATTAATTATTGTTGATCAACATGCTGTTTGTGAGCGAATGTTATTAGAGAAATTGCTGGATAGAGAATCATTAGATAGTCAGCAGTTACTTCTCCCAGAAATAGTAGTGTTATCCGCATCTCAAGTAGAATTGTTAGAGTCTAATAAAGAAACTCTAAATAACCTTGGAGTGTATTATGAAAAAATTAGTTTCGATACAATTTGCTTACGTGCAATCCCTAGTGTATTCGATATTAATGAGCCTAAAGAATTTATTCTAGATATTATAGATGAGTTACATATACGCGGAAATGTTGATGATTTTTCAGAGAAAATTAGGTATGTTTTTTCTACAATAGCATGTCATAATAGTATTAGAGCAGGAAAATCCCTAACCAAAATAGAAATGGATTCAATTCTAAGGCAAGCTGAAAGTTCTAGAAATATTGCCCAATGCTGTCATGGAAGACCTAGTTATATTAAGCTATCTGGAAATTTGCTAGATAAACTTTTTGAGAGAGTTTAATTTACTACATAATATTACGTGCTATGTGTAATAGCACGTAAAAATTTGTGTATTTTTATGAAATAGCGTTAGTGAAGTTGTTGCTACAAAAGTCCCAATTTAAACAATTTTTTATTACATTGTTTAAATAACTTAATCTATCATTTCTATAATCAACGTAGTATGCATGCTCCCATAAATCAATAACGCAAATTGGGTCAATATTTGTATTTCCTATAGGTGATTCTGCGTTTTGTGTGTTTTCAAAAAACAAAGAATGACTGCTTCTTTCTACGCAAACCCAGCTCCATCCACTTCCAAACATTTTATTTGCATGTTCTATATATAAATTTTTGAAATTTTCTATAGATTCAAATTGTTCAATAATTTTATCATACAGAGCTCCTTTATGTAACGCAGAGTTTGTTTTAAGGCTAGCCCAGTAAAAATTGTGGTTAAATAACTGACCAGCATTATTAAAAATACTTTGATTAGTGCTTCTAGATTTAATAATAATATCATCTAATGACATATCCTCAAAATCTAAATTTTTTATCATATCATTCAACTTTTTTGCATACATTGCGTGATGTTTCTCAAAGTGAATTTGTACTGCTAATTCACTAAGGTGAGGCATTAAATCAGAAAAAACGTAATTTATTTGATTTGAAAGATAAGACATAGATACCTCCAACGTATACTAGTATATTAAATTACGACTTAGGTATAACTAAACCGAGTTTTTACGACATATTTTCAAGTGTCGTATAAATGCTATTTAGCATATCTATACTTTCCATTATACACCTGCTTTTTCTCATCGCAACATGAATTTTTATCATATGCAAGAATTAGATTTATTGTATTTAATAACTTAATTAGGTGTTTTGTATGCTCTGTTTAACCATCCAGTTAAAAAAACTTTTTGGCTAATATTCGCTTGAGTTATAAGTCTATAATATGCTGCTGTCTCTGACTTTAATGCGACTATAATTTCACGGTATTCTGCTATATTAACAGCTGAAATTGTTTCGTTCCCGATCAATCCATCTTCTTTAACGTGATGGCCAACAGCTCGTAGAGCTCTTTGTAAAATAACAGTTGCTTGATGATTGCCGACGTTAACTGCAATATCTAACATTTTAGATGCGACAACATCATTTTCAATTTTTTCCAGTTTTAGTGGGTCCCAAAAATCCTGAAAATATATTTCTTTTGCATCATTTAATTCTAATTTTTCTAAATCAATATTTGGATAACTCATTTGTGTAATGCCAAATTTTGTGAGCCCACCTTTGTCATTAATATGGTTTGAAAATCCACCTTCATTTGTAATTAGAAATTTAAAAGCTTTATCAAATTTTTTAGTATACATAACTTCCTCTTAACTTATTTGATTTTAAAAATAAAAATTGGTAATCCTTTCTTAGTATATGCAGCGTATCTTTAAAAATAATTATTCTTGGAGTACGAACATCATGAAAAAATCATTGTTAGCAGCATTAGTTGTTTTTAGTTGTAATTATGTGTCAGCCATGCACAATTACCAAGAATTACCTATGTACACGCATGAACATCGCCAGCAAATGCATTTTGTAAATGATCCTCAGCAAACAAAATGCTATGAACAAAATAAAATCGCTACAGAAAACAAAAAACAAATTGATAGAAAAAACAAGTCAATAAAATCGTCAAATCAAAATTGGAATTCAGGCACATTTTATTCTCATAGAAAAGGAATGCTCTAAAACAATAATTTTTTGCTAAGTGGATTATGTAAATAGTCTGCTTAGTATATTTTATTATCAAGTAAGACTATAAGATGTATTACAATTTATATGTAAGTATGTGTTTCTTTGCAATTCTGTAATCCCCCACACTAATGCATCAACTCTGTCTGGGGACTTTTTCCCAGTAATAAATGACCCCATTTGTACCTCTAATTTTTGAAATTGTTTTACATGAAAAACTTTGCCTTTTTTGTACAAACCTGCAATTGGAATTGCTCTCATTTTTTTGCTTTCTCTTGCATATACATTTTTTATGTTAAGAGTTTTGTCTTGTCCCAATAAAGAATTTCGTATTAAATCTCCGCCTTGATTTGCTTCTATTACGATGGATTCAGCTTTGTGTGCATGATATGCATTTATTAGAGTTTCCTCCCAAATATTTGATGGCTCTTTGGAAGATAAATCATCTAAAATAAACATATTTCCTATCTCATCTTTTCCGCACACTATAATTCCTGTTTCATCGCTATTGTTTTTGCTTGACACCGCTGGATCTACTGCTATTACTATTTTTTCAATAGCACATTGAGGTGTTTTATAGTACAAATGCATATCATCTAAATTCCATAATTCATCAGAATTGTCACTAACAATTTCTCCGTATATTTCTTGTGCCTCTAAAGCTGTTCCTTTAAGATACTCTAATTGTTCTATAAAATTTGTAGATAAGTTTTGCAAATTTTCAAAAGAGCTTCCACGTGTTACATGTGTATATTTTTTAGCCATAATATCATGTAAAATTTTTATAGGTCTTGGGGTAGTTGTTATTATTATCCTAGGATTTTTCCCTAATCTTAATGCGAAATTTAATTGATCGAACGTATTTTTTGCATATCGAAATTTCGCAAATTCATCTATCCAAGCGAAATCAAACTGTGGACCTCTTAATTTATCGTATTCATCTGCGCCATACAAAAATGCGCATGCTCCATTGCCCCAAACTAATTTTTTTTGGCTACGTACATATTTTATGCCATCTTCTTTTCGAGATATTTCCAGAAGCCCGCTTTCTCCTTCGACCATCACTTTTTCTGCTTCTACGATAGTATTGCCTATCAATGCAACACGTTTACATGACTTATCTAACACAAGTTTCCTAACAGATTCAGCAGCTGTTCTTGTTTTCCCGAATCCGCGACCTGCTAGAATCAACCAAATTTTCCAATCTCCATTCGGAATTTTTTGGTTTTCTCTAGCAATATCATCCCAATTTAATTGCTTAATTTTTCCAAACATAAAATTCCTATTTAATAATGATATATGCGTTAAAAAACGCTAAGAAATAAGATTGCAATTATTAAAAGTAAGACACCTGTTTGCAATAATACTATAGTTAATATAAAAATGTCAATGTATAAGGGATTGCGAATTGATTCATTGTATGTAAAGATATGCTAAATATTTTGTAGAGAG
>CAYLKK010000046.1:0-6569 GCA_964384495.1 uncultured Alphaproteobacteria bacterium | reverse complement strand
GAACTCTCCAACTCAGTCTATTGCCAAGTCCTTCGGATTATTACTTTAATCTGCCATATAATGTATGTTTTTTCTCTTTTATTGCAATTTTCATTGACTATATGGTATTCTATGTGGAACTTTTTGCAAAATTTTTATTTTGAGGGATTTTTATGTCAGTCATGTGTAAAGCAGAGCAAAAAAAGGTTATCTTGTTAACCTTAAGTGTATTTATCTCTTTAGCTGTAGCCTTTTTGGTTTATAAGGTTTTGTTTAGTAAAGATGATAAAGGTGAGTTCGATTGGACTCCTCCGGCTGTAAAAGTTGAGGTTGCAAAATTAACTCCTATTTGCCGTTTTGTAAAAACTAATGGAAGCCTTAAAGCTAGTGATTCTGTCGAAATAAAAGCGGAAGTTGATGCTAAAGTTTCAAGAATACATTTCGTCGAAGGAAATGATGTTAAGCAGGGTGATTTACTTGTTGAGTTCGATAGTGCGCGAGCAGAAGCCGAGTTAAAAGAAGCAGAGGCGCAATATTCAAAAGTTCGTGCAGAGTATTTACCGTCTAGCAAACTCGCTACAAGCAAGGTTGTAAGCGATGTAAAAGTCGGACAATTGAAGGCAGAAATGGATTCGTTGTCAGCTACAATAGAAACAAGGCGAGTTAATTTATCGAAGTATAAAATTTACGCTCCTTTCGCAGGGAAGGTCGGATTACGAAATATAAGCGAGGGGCAGTACGTTAATAACGGAACGACAATAACAAAAGTTGTAGACACAAAGAAGCTTCTTGCTGATTTTAAGGTTTTAGATATAAATATTGCTGATGTTTATCAGGGGCAAGTAATTGAGGTGAGTGCTGATGGTAATAGTAATGTATACAGGGCAGAAATAACTGCAATAGATCCAGAAAGCGATAAAATGACTCATGGATTTAATGTAAGAGCTGTAATTACTGGACATAGTGACCAACAATTAAAACCTGGTATGTATATTAGAGTTAATATCCCACTTGATAGTTGCAAACAAGGTATTA
Source organism: uncultured Alphaproteobacteria bacterium (assembly GCA_964384495.1). Taxonomy (GTDB): domain Bacteria; phylum Pseudomonadota; class Alphaproteobacteria; order UBA3830; family CAYLKK01; genus CAYLKK01. The sequence continues at coordinate 5,555 of CAYLKK010000046.1, read as the reverse complement.
CAATCCCAGAATCTGCGCTTGAGCGATATGGTGACAGTGAATACGTTGTACGTATAACAAAAGAAAATAAAGCTGTCAGAACACCCGTCGTGTCAGGGTATAGAAGTGGAGGACTCGTTGAGATAATGAGTGGGCTACTTGATGGCGACACTGTCGTCACCGAAGGACAACAGAGGGTAGTAGACGGACGTGAAGTTATGATTGAAAAAAATATTAACATTATGTCTGTTATAAATGATAAGGTGAATTCGAAAAAATAATGTGAGGTGTCGTATGGATTCAAGAAATAGTATTACAGAGGTTTGCATACATCGCCCAGTATTTGCAACAGTACTTACTATTGTTGTTATGTTATTAGGTGTTGTCTTCTATTCTAGATTGCCTGTTTGCGAATATCCTAATGTCGAGAGCCCTGTAATAACGATTGAAAGTGAATATCCAGGAGCAAGCCCGCAGGTTATGGAAAATCAGATTTCTAAGATTTTAGAAGGTCAATTTGCTACAATTCCTGGCGTCGAGGCTATTACATCAAATAGTACAACTGAAAAAAGTGAAATCACGGTTGAGTTTTCTCCTGAAAGAGATATTGATGGAGCCGCATCAGATGTTAGAGATAGGATATCTCTTGTAAAAGCACAGCTACCCCAAAGTATTCACGATCCAGTCATAAGAAAAGCTGATAACTCGGCTACAGCTGGATTATTTCTAGTTTTTTCCAGCGATAAGATGGATACCGGGAATTTGTACGACTATGTAGAAAGGTACATAAAACCAAAATTCGAAATGATTAACGGTACGGCTCAAGTGCATGTCGGTGGTGGCGATGTAAAAACAATGAGGGTTTTTATTGATCCGCATAAATTAGCATCTTTAGGGCATACACCTGCAGATGTCGTAGAGGCGCTTGGTAACCAGCACGTTGAACGCCCTTTGGGGCGCGTCGTCGGAAAAGATAGAGAATACATGATTATAGGTAAATGTGAACTAAGCAATCCTAAGCAGTTCGATGAAATAACTATTAATTCAAAGACCGGAAGTTCTCAGGTTGTGAAAATCAGAGATATTGGTCATACTGAATTCGTTAGCGAAGAGAAGAGAAAGGGGCTATTTTTCAACGGTAAAGAGGGTGTATCTATATCTATAACGAAGCAGTCAAAAGCTAATCCAATCACATTAAGCCAAAATGTGAAGAAGATGTTACCGGAAATTAGGGAAATGCTTCCAAGGGATGTAGATGTCATTATAGCCATGGACGAGGCTGATGCGATTAATGAATCAATGAATAACGTGTTTGGAGCTATTTTCGAGTCTATTGCTTTAGTTGTCTTGGTCGTTTTGTTTTTCCTGTGGTCACCGAAAGCTACGATTATTCCTATTGTTACAATACCTGTTTCTTTAATAGGTACTTTTGCATTACTTCATATGTGCGGATTCTCTGTAAATATAATGACATTATTGGCAATGGTTCTTGCTGTCGGGTTGGTTGTCGATGATGCAATAGTTGTCTTAGAAAACGTATATAGGCATATGGAAAAAGGGAAATCCAGGTTGCAGGCGTCAATTGATGCGTCTAAAGAAATTACTTTCGCTGTTATAGCAATGACTTTGACTTTGGCTACAGCGTATATACCTCTTGCATTTACGCCAGGGCGCTTTGGTAAGATGCTGAGAGAGTTTGCGGTTACATTATCAGGCGCTGTTTTAATTTCTGGTTTTGTAGCTTTAACATTATCTCCGATGATGTGTTCAAAATTTATACAAGATTCAGATAACACAAGAAAATACAACTCTCAACTTCTTGTAAAATTAAGGACGATTCAAGAAATGTGCTTAAGTCGAATAGATTTATGGTACAGCAATATTCTAGAAAAAACACTGAATTTGCGCTCAATTGTTTTAGGGGTTGCTGGATGTATTCTTGCAATAGGTTGCATATTATTACATATATTGCCGTCGGAAGATTTGCCTAGAGAAGATCGCGGATATGTTAATATAAGAGGCGAAACTCCGATTGGAGCTACATATAGTTGGGTAGAAAGCAATTCCATAAAAATAGATGAATGTATGAAAAAGATGCCAGACGTAGCATTACGTTACGTGGATGCAAATACAAATGAAATATCTGGGTTTATTAATCTAAATCATTGGAGTAAAAGGTCGCATACAGCGCAAGAAATAGCAGATATGTTGCATACTGAACTAAGAAAGATATCTGGAGTGTTGGCTTCTGCTTATACTTTTTCTGGATCAGGCTCTGATAATAGCGTGCAGTTTGTTTTGCAAACTAATCAGGGCTATCAGTACTTAGAAAAATATGGACGCCATTTTGCTGTGTTGTTGTCTCAAAGTTATCCTGGAGTCACAAGCGGAGTTAGAAGTACATTACTGCCTCCTCAGCAAGAATATATAGTAGAAGTAGACAGAGAGAAAGCATCAGCTGTAGGAGTAACTGCGTATGATATATTGTCCGCAATAGAAACATCAATAAAAGGGACAAAAGCTGGCAACGTTCAACGTGAGTCGTATAGAGATGAGTTATTTGTACAGCTAGAGCCTAGTAATAGAGAAACAATAGATATTCTAAAAGATATATACGTAAGAGGGCAAATTACAGAGACAAGACGAGATCAGAATGATATTAATATGATTCCTGTAGTCGATTTAATTAACGTAAAGACTCGTATGTCTCCTACAGGGCTATATCATAACAATAAGATGCTTGCTGCAAGCTTTACAGCTCAATTAGCTCCAGGGTATCCATTAGGAAAGGTAGTTAGCGATTTGCAAGAACTTAAGGCTAAACATCTTCCAGATACGATTTTATTATCTTTCGTTGGCTCAACAAAAACATACATAGAGGATGGCAGGCAAATGCTTTTTGTGTTTCTACTTGCTATCGTTTTTGTGTTTTTGGTCCTTGCCGCTCAATTTGAGAGTTTCTGGGATCCTTTTATTATCATGTTGAGCGTGCCGTTAGCTATTACTGGAGCATTATTCTTATTAGAAATCATTCCTTCTGGCTCATTAAATATTTATTCAAAAATAGGTTTGGTTACTCTTGTCGGGCTAATTACAAAGCATGGTATTTTAATTATAGACTTTGCAAATAAATTAAAGGAAACTGGTGTTGATACTATAGAAGCTGTAAAACAAGCGTCAAAATTAAGACTTAGACCTATTTTAATGACGACATTTGCTATGGTGTTTGGAGCTATTCCACTAGCATTAGCTTATGGAGCAGGAGCAGGAGCAAGAAGACAGATAGGATATTCAATTATAGGAGGTATGTCTTTCGGTACATTATTTACATTGATGATATTGCCAGCTTTATATGTTGTGTTTATTAATTTTAAAGAGAATGTCCTATACAAATTTATAGGTGAAAAATCTTACTAGGTTTGTGTGATTTATATTTAACATATAGAGCTATTATGTGTGTAGATAGTTCTATATGTTATTTTTATACGTTTTGAGATTATATAATGTCTTTTCAGCTTTTAGATACTTTTAAAAAGAAAATAAAGATTTGTGATTTAAAGTTAAGTACAGTTATTTTGGAAAGTAAAGAATTCCCTTGGATCCTGTTAATCCCTAGAGTTGAGAATGCAAATCAGATTAATCATTTATCTATAGAAGATCAATTGCAACTCACTAGAGAAATAAATCTTTGTTCATGTATTATGGAAGAATTGTTTGAGTGTGATCGGTTAAACGTAGCTGCAATAGGTAATAAAACTCCGCAGTTACACGTACATATTATATGCAGATCTGAAAAAGATCCTTTATGGCCAGAAACAATTTGGGGCAAACCTATGAATAATATATCTTTTGAAGAAGCAGAAAATAGGGCTTCATTAATTAGAAATAAAATAGAAATTATGCTAAATGATTATTGATGTATATTTAAAGTATTTATACTAATCGTACAGCATTTGTATGATTAGCGTGGCATATTGCTATTGCCAATGCATCAGCTGCGTCTTTTTTTTCTAAAACACCACCTAACAGGACTTGAACCATTTTCCCGATTTGGTCTTTGGTCGCATGCCCATTCCCTACTACCGTTTTTTTTACCTTGTTAGGGGTATATTCAAATACTTCTATTCCATAAATCGCTGGCACACATAATGCGACACCTCTTGCTAGTCCTAATTTTAGGGAAGATTCTGGATTCATATTTACAAAAACTTTTTCAATAGAACACACATTAGGATTGTATGTTTGCATAACGTGTAAAATATCTTTATACAATATTGCGAGCCTTTCTGAGATAGAAACTTTTGTATTTGTATTTATGACAGAACAAAAAACTTTTTTTAGCTTAAATCCGTCATAATCTATTATTCCTATCCCAGTATGAACTAGCCCAGGATCTATGCCAATTATCCTCATTTACTTGAGTTGTTCTAGAAAACTATCAGAAACTTCATAGTTTGCTGTTACAGATTGTACATCGTCATTATCTTCTAAAGCGTCAATTAACTTAAATATTGTCGTAGCGGTATTATCATCTACAGCAATTGTATTTATTGGTTTCCATATAACTTTGCACGATGATGGATCGCCATACCTTTCTATCAATATATCCCTTACAGAAGATAAATCAGATATTTCGCACAAAACATCGTAAGTTTCTTCGTTATCAATTACATCTGTTGCACCAGACTCTACCGCAAATTCCCAAAATTTTTCGAATTCATCAATAGTATTTTTATATTCTATAAACCCAATATGTTGGAATTGGAAACTGACACTACCTGTTTCGCCTAATGCCCCACCATGTTTGTTAAATATTGATCTAATTTCTGGAGCTGTTCGATTTTTATTATCAGTTAGAGCTTCTACTATTATAGCAATGCCGCCCGGTCCATATCCTTCATAGCGAACTTCTGCATAATCGTTGCCATCTCCACTCCCGAGTGCCTTTTTGATTGCACGATCGATATTATCTTTTGGCATATTTTCGGCACGGGCATTTATGAGTATTGCTTTTAACTTCGCGTTGCTTTCAACAACTGCTCCACCAGACTTGACGGCTACAGTAATTTCTCTAGATATTTTTGAGAATATTTTAGCCTTTTTTGCATCTTGTGCGCCTTTCCTATACATTATATTTTTAAACTGTGAATGACCTGCCATGAAAAAACCTACTAAAAAATTATGTTATAAGATTCTACTATGGCGCTATTTGTGATTTCAATAACAAACTGGCAGATTAAAGTAATAATCCGAACGACTTGGCAATAGACTGAGTTGGAGAGTTCCAGTTTAGGAGTTTTATCGGTCTATTATTAATCTCGTTTTGGATGGTACGGATTTGCTCGTTTGAAATCAAGTCGAAATTAGTTCCTTTCCCAGGAACTGTCTAAGTATTTTGTTTCTATTTTCGATAGATCCTTTGTCCTGGCTGCAGTATGGCCTGCAGAAGAAGCTTTTGCATCCGAGGAGCTCGCTTGTCGTTTCATGTAGAGCATTCTCTGTTCCATTGTCGTATGTTATTAGGATTCTTGCTGCAGGTCTAAAACCGACTCCTTCCAAGTACAACAATAATGCAG
>CAYLKK010000045.1:0-6616 GCA_964384495.1 uncultured Alphaproteobacteria bacterium | reverse complement strand
TCAAAATACTATAAATATGCATTTACCAGTTTATTTGATTATAACTAATTCTGATAAAATCAAGTATTTTTATGACTTTTGCGCTGAGCTCTCAATTTCTGAAAGAAATCAAATTATAGGTTGGTCTGTAGATAATTATTATGAGAAGACACTGCCAGTGAATTGGCTAAGTTTGTTTAAAGAATCAGTACATATCGGTTTAAGGAAAGCTACATTGTCTTTCGCTAAGGAAAAAAGACTGTCAGAAAAGCTAAATCATGCTATTTTTGCATCTACAGGATTTTATGAAATTATAGATGGTTTGAAAGAGTATGTAATTGCGCTTACAAATGGAAAGGATAAAACAAATTCGATTTTTTTACGTGGAATATATCTTACAGCAGTAGTACATGAGAAAGCAACTACAGTACCTATAGTACAAGCAAGTATCCTAAATCCTAATGCAAACAATATAAAAAAAATTGAACAAAATGATGTCGTAAAAAATGGCGTTTGTTTTGCTGAGGATTTATTTAAAGAAAAAATTTTAGTAGAGTCGAATCTAGCTTCTCCTATTGCTGTATTCCAGTTACATGCTAGCAAAGAGATGTGGATCAAAAGGGGTATTTATGCTTCTGTAGCTGCTACATTTGTTATCGGTTGGAATTATGGGACAAATAGTATAAATAAAGAAATCGCAAATTTAGATTCTGTTTTAAGAGCAGCTGTTGGTTTGATGAAACGAATCGCAGTAATTGAAGGAAATATAAAAGACAAAACTGATCAACAAATAATGAATAGTGAAATAAAAAAAATGTTGCAACTCCTATCGAATGTTAAAAAGAAAGATATGTTTTCTATTTTTGTGCCAGCTTCTTGGTTTTCTCAAATTCCAAATAGGATTACTTCGACAATCGGGATTATCTTTGATAGTGTAGCGACAAAGGCAATTTTTTTAGATTTAAACCTTAGCGCAAAAAATGTAGGTTCGAATTACAACAACGATGAAGAAAATTCTGTGAGGGTGAATCCATTCGAGATAAGTTCTGTTCAATCTTTTATACAGTTTAAAAAATACGTACAAGAGATTAAACGTTTAGAACGTATGGAAGGCGAGTATAATCGATTAAGAAAGCTAGAAGATCCTGAGGCTTTAAATGCAATTACAAAGGAAATTTTTAAAGAAACATTCAATATTTCGAATGCAATAAATAATCGTGAATCTAGTTCGAAATTTGTAGCGCCTCAATTTAACCTTGATGATTTTCACGATAGAATATACTTAAGAACAAAAGAGTTATTTTCGCAATTTATTTCAGAGATATTTGATCATACAATAGAGAAGATTTTTATAAAATTATGTGAAGATATAAATATACTTGGTCAATCATCCCAAAATCCAAAAGATATTTATTCTGCTGAAAATATCAATAAGTTAAATGCAAAAATTGAAAGGATAATTGAACTTGTCGGTTCTAATAAATTTAACTGGATTAAAGCTAAAGAATTTAAGCCTACAAAAGAATATTCTGAAGTATTTAATGATATCGAAAATACTAGAATTTTAGGGTATCAAATTTCTAAAGAGTTATCTGATCTAGCTAATGCTGAATTTTCTAAGTTAAAAAATAAACTAGCTACCTGTTCTACAGTTTTTACTGGAAAGGTTTTTAATGAAAAATTCGATGGACATTCATCTAGTTTCATGCAATTCGCTAGTGAAATAAAAAAAATTGCTGAATCAAATTTTGCGATTAAAGTAGCGGAAAAGAGCTTAACGACGAATATTCCATCTGATCAGATACTAAATTGGGATATAGATACTGTTCGAGAAGCTGTAAGGTTAATTGAAAAAGTAGAGATTTTCGAAAAAAATCAGCTTAAAACAATGAGGCCTACATTTCAGCATGTTTACTCATCTATTGTTAGAAAGATGATTTATCCAGTGATAATAAACATATTAGCTAGAGCTCAGAATTTGGAAGATGCACCTAATATGGATTCTGTAAGCTTAAGAGAAAGTTTCATGAAAAAACATGCGCATAATTTAAATGACCTTAGCCAAAACTTGAGCAAAATTATAATGTTTATGAATAGTTTGATTAGTAAAGGTGCTAGTGATTTTGGCTTTCACAATTTGATAATTTCTCAAGCTTTAGATTTACTAAAAACTGCTGATTCATTGTTTGAACTGGAAACTCCATATTCTGTCGGGAATGAATTATTTAATGATTGGAGTGGTGATGTCGCTCCGAAATTCGCTGGAAGTAATGATCCTAACTCGGTAAAAAAATATCTAGCATCTCAATACTCTCGAGTGAAGTTTTTATCAAAAGAAATTGCAAATCCTGCAATAGCTATTTTAACTTTAGATTGCTTGAGTAATAGGGTTTCTCAAATGAATGAGATTAATAAGTGGATAGAAATTTCAAATCAGATTGATGCATTCGACTTGAGTAAACCTGGCAATTCTATAGCAGCATTAGAGGCATTTATAAACGGAATAATTTCTGGAACAACTATTAATACAGTAAAAATGGATCCATCTATCCATGAAATTTCAAATCAAAGTGGAGACTATTTTACAAACCAAAGGTCTAAAATCGCAAAAGCTTTGATAAATAGAGCAAATAATATTGATGTACAAAAAGCTTATAACTATTATAACAATTTAGCAAACTTTTATAATACTCATATAGCAGATAAAGGACCATTCTCTAATTCTTATGATGAAATTTCTCTGCAGGCAATTGATGGATTCGTTCGTTTGTTTGAATCTTTTGATGTAAATGTTGAAGATATCCTTAAGCAAAAGGCATTAGAGAAAAATATATCACAAGATGTAATTACGTTTATTGCAACTGTTCCTAGTATTGTAAGTTTTTTGAAACTTTGGATAGAGCATTCAAAGAGTACAGATACAAATAATTCTTTAGTCGCATTTCAAATAGTGCCAAAAATTAATAGAGATAACGAACAGAATGCCAACATCCTTCTAGGTAGAAAAATTATGGTAAATGGTCAGGGAAATGATGAAACTGGAAATGTAATTATTTTCCATAATGGAGATAATGTAGATGTAGAATTAAAATTTGTCGAATCACAAAGTATACAATTACATCAGCCAAATATGCAAAATGCTTCTATCCATGGTAGAAATGTAGTGTTTTCTTATGGCGGATTATGGGGCTTCTTTAGTATGGTGGAAAATCATAAGATAACAAGACATAATACTTTGTCTGCTTCTGGGGCTATTTTGCAATTTACTGCGCCAATTCGAGATGAAAATGGACAAGATACAGAAACAAAAATATATATGAAAGTTACACCTATGATGAAAAATGCTTCTGGCGCATGGCAAGCATTTTCAATTCCTGATTTCCCAGGGAAGGCAGAGCTTTTGCAATTTTAGGCTTAATGGTGTTTTATGTTAGATAAAGGCAAAATTTTGTGTGAAATACAGGCAGATAACCCTGCTGGTAAATATCTCAGATATGAGAATGTATATGATGAAATAAAAGAAGCTATGAGGGAAGATGACGTAGATCTTTCTCAAGGTGTTTGGCAGAAAAAATTAAAAAAAGCTGATTGGGGATACGTAGAAAAATTATGTTGTTCAATCCTAGAAAATGAATCTAAGGATTTGCAAGTTTGCGTTTGGCTAGTTGAATCAATGATCGAATTATACAAATGGAAAGGCTTAGCATTAGGTATAGAATTCCTTTGGGAATTCTCTGAAAAGTTTTGGGATATCGCTTATCCTAGTCTTAGTGACGACCTTGAATATAGATTTGCTCCTTTTATGTATAGTGCAAAAAAAATTCAAGATCGTTTAATGTCTCTACCAATTAGTTTCCCTCAAAATTCAGAGTTTGTTGTAAAAAATTTAGCTAATTTGATAGAGGCTAAAAGTGAGGCTAAAAACGATTTGCAGTCTGATTCATTTTTAGAGATACGTACTTCTCAAGATTCTACAGATAGTTTTTTCTTTATAGAAACGCAGCATTATTTAAGTGCTGCTTACAATAGCCTAAAAAAATTAGATAAATTTCTTAATATAAAATCAAGTGAATTTTCTCCTAGTTTTAGTTCATTAAAGAAAAGTCTAGAAGTTCTAGATGCGGAAATGTGTAATATAATTAATGCAAGGAAACTTGAGATTTGGCCGTATGACGAGTTTGAATACTCTCACAAGATAGTAGAAAATAATAACGAAGATATCGATAAATCTGCAGAAGACGCAGTGAATGAAGAGGTAGCAGATCATCCGAGTTTTGTGATGAATAGCCTTCCAAATGAAAATATTTCTGTTGCACAAGCTTATGATTTACTAAATAAAATTTGTGTTTTTTTGGAAAAAGCGCAACCACAAAGCTTATGTCCAATATTGATTAAAACTGCTATTTATTTAAATAATCAGCCGATATCAAATGTAATGGAGATGAAGACAAAAGATGGTGAACCGGCAATAAATTGTATTTCAAAATTATATGAAATTATGAAATAAAATATAGATCATTTATTTTAAAAATGTTACTCTGCAATTGTTTTGGAATTTGTAGGAATGCAAGGAATAAAATTTTTGATTAAGTGGGTAGGATATTCAGTCGTTACTTTTTTATCTATTGTTCTTTTAGGTACAGTAATATCGATAGGAGGTTTATACTATTTTGGCAGTGGTCTTCCAGATCACCGTACTTTGTCTGAATATGATCCTGATGTGTCAAGTAATGTTTTCTTAGAAGATGGAACTGTCTTAAAGGAATTTGCAGCAGAAAAACGGACATTCATTCCTATCGAAAATATTCCTGACAATTTAAAACATGCATTTTTGGCTGCAGAAGATAAGAATTTTTACACACATTATGGTATTGATTTAGTCGGAATATTTCGTTCATTGATAAATAATATATTGAGTGTAGGACAACACAAAAGACCGCAGGGGGCTTCTACCATTACACAACAAGTTGCAAGAATTTTTTTAGTAGGAAGTAATGAGGTGTCTTACACGAGAAAAATTAAAGAAGCTTTGTTGGCATTTCGCATTGAAAATACCATGTCGAAAGACAAAATTCTTGAATTATATTTAAATCAGATATATTTAGGGAATGGGACATATGGAGTTAGCTCAGCAAGTAAATATTATTTTTCAAAGTCATTGGCCGATTTAGATATAGCTGAATGTTGTTTATTGGCAGCATTAGCTAAAGGGGCATCATACTACGATCCTGTAAAACATAAAGAGCGTGCTATAGAGCGGAGGAATTGGGTAATTCGACGTATGTTAGAATCTGGCTATATTAATAAAGATGAGTTTGAAAATGCATGTAATCAGGAATTTTCTGTTGCTGTAGGATGCGATTCAAAACATAGTGGGTTTGAGTATTATGCTGAAGAAGTAAGAAAAGAAATATATGAAAAAGCCGATGTGGATAGCATAAACAAGAATGGGTTTACTGTCTTTGTTCCTATGAAAAAAGAATACCAGATTGCTGCTGAAATTGCGCTTAAAAATGGTTTAGAAAAACTTGATAGACAATATGGGTGGAGAGGGGGAATCGGAAAAATTGACTATAAAATTGATACTGTAGAAAATGATTTAAAAAATGTATCAAGTGATACTTTTAATCCATTATGGGAAAAAGGTGTAATCTCTAGAATACACAATAAAGATGTATTTATTAGAGATATAGCTAAAAATGAATATCAAATTGTAGCTTCTGATGTAAATTGGGCTAATTCATCTAAAAATAGATTAAAAATCGGAGACGTTGTTTTTTTTATATTGAAAGATAAAAAAGCATATTTAAAACAGGTTCCCATTGTTCAAGGGGCAATTGTCGTTATTGATTCAAATTCAGGTAAAGTGTTGGCTATTCAGGGTGGGTATGATTTTTATAAAAGCAAATTTAATCGTGCTACTCAAGCTATGCGACAAGTAGGATCGTGCTTTAAACCTATCGTTTATTTGACAGCATTAGAGTATGGATGCGCTCCAAATACGCTTATAAGTGGTGCTCCAGTAAGTATAGATTTAGGTGGAAATTCGGGCGTTTGGACTCCAAAAAATTTTATGGATGAATCAGTTGGACTTGTTACATTGCGTGCAGGTTTAGAGAGGTCTTTGAATACTGTTACTGTTCGTGTTGCTCAGTTAGCAGGTTTGCAGAATATAGGCTTAATTTCTGAAAAATTGGGTGTATTTAAAAAAAGTCCTAAAGTGTGGTCTATGGTTTTAGGCGCATGTGAATCTACTCTACTCAAATTAACTGCGGCGTATTGTACAATGAGTAATGGCGGTTATGCAGTTGTACCAAGATTCGTGGAGCATATTCAGGATAAAGACGGGAAAAATATTTATCAAGCAGATAACGATGAATTTATAAAAACAGTAGGTGCAGATGTAGAGTATCCTCCTCTACTAAATAAAGAAAAAACTAGGGTAATTAGTGCAGAAAGTGCATATCAAATAACATCTTTAATGTGTGGGTCTGTTTTGAGAGGAACGTCACGTGGCGCTTTGCAGTTAAATATTCCATTGGCTGGTAAAACAGGTACAAGCAATGATAGCAAAGATAACTGGTTTATTGCATGTACTCCTGATATCGCTGTAGGAGTATTGGTTTGTTTTGATGAC
>CAYLKK010000044.1:0-6640 GCA_964384495.1 uncultured Alphaproteobacteria bacterium | reverse complement strand
TAATACTTATTGTGTTGAGTTTATTCAGTCATATGGACTCAAATGCTAAAAGTGGAACTAGCTCTAATAGTAATTGTATTAAAATGTTAGTAATAGATTTTGAGAAAACTGAAAATGATTCTGATATAGGTAAAAAAATCCAATTTTTATTTGATAGATGGATGGCAGACATAAAAAAGCAAATAGAAGCTTTGGAAAAGATTGCCGAATCTCTTGAAAAGTCATCTGAAGACAAGAAATCTTTTGATATAAAGAATAAAGTCAATATTTCTGATTTTGATGTAAAGAAATTTGAAGGAGAAACACAAAAAAACCGACGTATTATGTTGTATTCTCTTGCACAAAAAAAATCTTTGAAAATGCATGCTTTAATGAAGGATGTTTCAGGAAAGTTCAATAAATTCATTCGTGAAAAAGTTCGGAAAATAGCTGAAAGGCATAATTCAGATATTGTGTTTGATTCATCAGTTTTAATATACGGAAAAGGTACAAAAGATATTACTGATGAGGTGATTAGAGAAATAAATACTGATAAAAGATCTTTTGAAATCCCAGAGGTGTTAAAAAATTATGATAAATAATAGAAAATATTTTTATGAAATTCCAGTAAGCGTAAAGTTAAAAGATTTGGCAGATTTCTGTGGGAGTAAATATTTAGGAGATGCTGACTTTGAAATATGCGGCGTTAATACGCTGAAAAATGCTACTAAATCACAGTTGTCTTTTTTGGGAAATAAAAAATATATAGAAGATCTACGAAATACACAAGCAGGTGTGGTAATTGTAAATTCTAAACATATAGATACTGTTCCAAATGGAGTAAATGTCATAATTGCAGATAATGTAATGGCAGTTTATGCTATCGCTTTAGAAAAATTATATGAAGGTGTAAAAACAACACACATTGTTAGCAATACGTCTATAATCGGAGAGAATTTTGCACTTGGAGATAATGTATCAATAGGTGATTATGTCGTAATAGAAGATGGTGTTAGTATTGGTGATAATTGCATAATCGATAGTTTTACAAAAATATGTAAAAATTGCTCTATTGGCGATAATTGTAAAATTGGGTCTCATGTTTCGATAAAGTGTGCACAAATTGGAAATAATGTTACTGTACATTCTGGCGCAAAAATTGGAGAACCTGGTTTTGGAATAATTCCAAACGGGAATTCTATGGTTCAAATAAAACAACTTGGAATGGTTGTAATTGGAAATAACGTGCATATCGGCGCAAATACGACGATCGACAGAGGTGCGATAGATAATACAATAATTGGAGATAATACTATTATAGACAATCTTGTTCAAATTGGTCACAATGTTGAGATCGGGAATATGGTCACAATTGTATCTCAGGTGGGAATTGCTGGTAGCTCAAAAATAGGAGACGGAGCAGTTTTAGCTGGCCAAGTAGGAATCGCTGGTCATGTCTCTATAGGGAAAAGAGTTGTTATTGCTGCAAAATCTGGAGTCGCAAGAGATATAGAAGATGGACAAGTAGTAGGAGGTATTCCTGCTGTAGATGTTAAGACATGGAGAAGGCAAGCTGCATTTTTGAAACGTTCTGTTGAAAGATAAATATAAATTATTTTTGAATAATATTTTTATATTTAAAAATATAGTTATGAATTGCATGTTTTATGATATGAGTACAGTTTTTCTGTACAGTGACGCAGAAAGTATACATATAGCTATACTGTATAGAAATACAAAGTTACAATTTAAATTTTTCCATAAGAATCCAGCTATGCTGCCAGCTATAAAATATCCTAATCCGACTGCGATGTAGTATATTCCAATAGCTGTCCCTTTGACCGATGGATTTACATTTGCACTGATCATTGATAATGATAGAGCGGCGATTGAAGACATTTGTCCACCCCAAAAAAGTGCAGCTAAAAATACAAAGTAATGATGACATGAGATTAATAGCAGGAAATTAGAAATTATAGCCATAATTATGCATGCAAAAAGCATTTTATGCCAACTAAATTTATCTGCAAAATGAGAAATTGGATAAGTGAAAATAATCTGCCCTAAACTAATAAAAATAGCTGTATAAGTTGCTTCTGTAACACTACAAAAATTACTGGCACGAATTGTAAGTAATGAATCACTAAAATGCGATAACTCAAATAAAAATACAAAACATATAAATTGCCAAAATTTTTTGTTTAAAGAGAAAACCTCTGCTACCAGAAATTTTCTTTTTTCTGTATTGTCTCGTATATTTTGATATTCACTTATTCTTGTCGCAAGAAAAAAGCTAATTGCAGCAGGAATAGATGCTATAATATACAATAAAAAGTAATTAGTCGCAGAAATATTTAAGATAAATATTGCTAAAAAAATCCCACAAAAACTACCTATTGTTTTCGCGATCTTACTCACACCATACGCTCTATTTAATGTTTTCTTTTCGCTAAGATCTGATATCAATGCATCTCTTGGTGAAACGATTAAACCGCTGATAATTCTATCTCCAGATAAGACTAAAAATAAGCTAGAAATAGATGTGCAGGCCGCAAAAAAAGGGCGAATAAATGCTATAGCGACACTACCAAAAATTAACATAAATTTTCTATTACGTAAAAAATCACTAATTGTTCCGGATAAAACTCTCGCTAAATTTGATAGCAATTCAGCTAAACCATCAATTAAAGCGATTTTATCTTCACTGGCATGTAATTCATATTTTAAAAATACACCCAACTGGCTATAAACCATATGAGATGACAAGCCTATTAGCAAACACCAAATCGCTATTGTGTAAATATTTTTACGCAATTTTCTATCGCATAAATTTTCCTGTAATTTTGTTCAGAGCACTATTTCTAGGATTCCTCATTATTTTGAACATTTTTTGCATATCTTCGAATTGTTTTAAAAGTCTATTTAATTCTTGAATTGTTGTACCTGAACCTGCAACGATTCGCTTTTTTCTAGATGCATTTAAAATGCTTGGATTTCTCCTTTCCAATTTTGTCATTGAATTGATCATAGCAATTACACGGTTTGGCATTTTTTCATCTATCTTTTTATCTCCAATCATTTCTGAGATTTTAGAAAACTGAGGCATGAATTTCAGTAGGCTCATAAACCCTCCAATTTTTTGCATTTTTTTTAAAATGTCAGCAAAATCATTCAAGTCGATATTTCCAGACATCATTTTTTGAGCTGTACTCATAATATCGTCATCGCTCATTGATTCTCTAGTTTTTTCGATTAACGATAAAATATCACCCATATCTAAAATTCTGTCAGCTATTCTCTCTGGTGTAAATTGTTCAATTTTATCTATATTTTCTCCAGTGCCGAGATACTTTACAGGAACTCCAGTAACATCTCTCATCGATATCGCGACTCCACCTTTAGCATCTCCATCAACTCTAGTCAAAATGATTCCAGTTAGATTTAGCTTTTCATTAAATGTCTTTGCGATATTAATTGCATCTTGCCCTGTTGTGATATCTGCAACTAAAATAATTTCATTTGGATTAAAAACTTCTTTTAACTCTTCAAGTTCGTCCATTTTTTCTTCATCGATTTGCAGACGTCCTGCTGTATCTAATATCATCAAGTCATAATCCATTTCTTTTCCATTTTTCAAGAAATTTTCTACGTTTTTTGCAGATTTTTTTGATGTATCTGGAGAATAAAAATTAGCATCAATTTTTTGAGATAAAATCGATAATTGTTCTATGGCTGCTGGTCTATAAAAATCAACTGATGTTAGAGAGACAGTCTTACTCTTGTTCTGTTTTTTAAACAAATGTGCAATTTTTGCGCACATAGTTGTTTTCCCCGCACCTTGCAAGCCTACAAGCATAATTTTAGTAGGTGAACGAGAAAAATCTATTTGGCTATTTTCACTGCCAAGTAATTTAACTAATTCATCTCTAACTATTTTTACAACAGTCTGTCCTGGTGATAGAGCTTTCATTACTTCTTGTCCAGATGCTTTTTCTTTGATATTTTCTATAAACTTTTTAGCTACGCTTAAAGATACATCAGCGCTTAATAGAGAAATTCTGATTTCTCTTAAAGCCAAGTCTATATCCTTTTCAGTTAGCGTCCCAGAGTTTCTCAATTTATCCAAAACAGAAACTATTTTTTTCGTAAAAATGTCGAACATTCTACTCTCCAAACAATTACGAGATTTAACGTTGAATCGCTTCGTCTATAAGTTTTATAAAATTATTTAATCCATATAGTTCGGCAAAAGAGCCGATTCTTGGGCCTTCCTTTTGTCCAAAAAGTGCTTCATATACTAGTCCAAACCAATCTTTTAAATTTTCTGGAAAATTATCATTGCCAACATCGTAAACACAGGTTTGAATATCTGCTCCAGTCGCTAATGTATCCATTTTTTCTAATCTTTCTTTTAAATCAATAAATATCGCCTTTTCTTCATCAGAAAGGACTCTGTAAGATTTATTTTCTTTTATAAAATCTATGTAGTAAAAAATAGCATGTTTCACTAGTTTATCTAAAAATGGCATATTTTCAGGTTTTGCTTCCGGCTTATACTTAGATATAAATCCCCATAACACATTTGGATTATCTGTATTGCAAACACTAGCCAAATTTAGCAACATAGAAAAAGACACAGGTACATCGATTTGCTGTGGGTTATGATAATTGATATGCCACACAGGATTGTCAATTTTTCCTGCTTCTTGCTGCGTTTCGTATCGAGCTAAATTCGATATATATTCATCCACATTTCTTGGAATCACATCAAAATATAACTTTTTAGCACTTTTTGGTGATGCAAACATAAAATAAGCTAAGCTTTCACTAGGACCATACCTTAACCATTCTTCTACACTTAAGCCATTCCCTTTCGATTTAGAGATTTTCTTTCCATCTTCATCTAAAAATAGCTCGTAATTAAATCCTTCTGGAGGTGTTCCACCTAAGACTTTACAAATTTTCGATGACAACTTAACTGAATCAATTAGATCTTTTCCTGACATTTCGTAGTCTACTCCAATTGCTGTCCACCTCGCAGCCCAATCCACTTTCCACTGCAATTTACAGTTTCCACCAGTTACTGGTGTCTCTACAAAATTTCCGTCTTCATCTTTGTAAACAACAGTTCCATCGTTAACTCTATACTCTTCTATCTGTACTTGTAACACTTTTCCAGTTTTTTTATCGACAGGTAAAAATGGGCTATATGTAGCTGATCTTTCTTCTCTTAAACTTGGAAGCATAATATTAAGAATTTCTTTATGTTTTTCTAGTACTTTCAACAATACATCATTGAATTTCCCCGTTTTATACCAATTAGTGGAACTTTGAAATTCATACTCGAACCCAAATGAATCAAGGAACTCCATAAGTTTACTATTATTATGTTCTCCAAAACTAGCATGGCAACCAAATGGATCAGGAACAGAAGTAAGAGGAAAGTTTAGATATTTAGCCAACATTTCTTGATTGGGAACATTTTCAGGTACCTTTCTAAAGCCATCTAAATCATCAGAAAATGCATATAATTTGCCTTTAAGCCCTGTTAAAGTTTCAAATGCTTTCATTACATATGTTGTTCTGACGACCTCACCGAATGTCCCGATATGCGGAAGTCCAGATGGACCGTAGCCTGTTTCAAACAAAGCATATCCCCTTTTATTGATCTGAGTTCTGTCTAATAGCTTGCGAGCTTCTATGAATGGCCAAGACTTCGCATTATTTAAAATTTCTTTATTAAATTTAATCATATTATGACTCTACTTTACTGGTTTAAAATCGCATCCACAGAATTTATATTTTTTACGATAATTTGTGGCGTAGTTCTCTTCGCCAAACCAGCCAAAACACTACCTGGCCCGATTTCCAAAGCCTCATCTACACCTAGTTCAACAGCATTTAACAATATTTCTCTCCACCGAACTGCTCCCGTAATTTGTTTGTACAACAAATCAGCAAATCCACTTGTCGCTGGTTGAGCTGTATAATTCGAAAATACAGGACATATAGGTTCTTTGAAATTTGTGCTCTCCAAGACTTGTTTCATTTTTTCAGCAGCATCTTTCATTATTTCAGAATGAAAAGCTCCAGAAACATTCAAAGACACTACTTTCTTTATATTAGCATTTGTTGCATGTTCTACAAATTTTTCAATTGCAAGTTTATGTCCGCTAATCACAACTTGTCCTATAGAATTATCGTTTGCGATTTGTATCACTAACTCATTTTGTATTTCGGATTTTACTCTGTCTATTACAGAATTTACTGTATCTAAGTCTGCTCCCAATACTGCTGCCATACCAGTCTCTATGCTTGAGCAGCTTTTCATCGCATTACCTCTAACCCATAACAATCTAGCTGTATCCTCGATAGACAACGCTCCAGCAGCACATAATGCCGAATACTCACCTAATGAATGCCCCGCACAAATTATATTTTCATTACAAAGAGGTACATCTAACTGTTCTTCACAAGCCCTTAAATATGCGATACTTGTTGTCATAATTGCAACCTGAGCTACATCAGTTTGGATTAAAGTGTCTTTATCGCCATTAAATATAATATTAGATATGCTAAAGCCTAAAGCGTCATCAACCTGTTCAAATACTCTTTTCGCTGAACTATAACGCTCATAAACATCTTTCCCCATTCCTGGAGT
>CAYLKK010000043.1:0-6655 GCA_964384495.1 uncultured Alphaproteobacteria bacterium | reverse complement strand
AAGTTTAATCGTTTCTTAATTTTATTGTAATAAAATGGCAATTGTTAGCTTTATCTAACAAGATTTATTATTAAGGAGTGTACACAATGAAGGATATGGTTATCAATGAACCTACAGAAAAGATAAATGATGGGAAAAAGAGAATTGCTATCGCAATGCAGGGTGGCGGTGCTCACGGAGCTTTTACGTGGGGGGTTTTAGACAGATTATTAGAAGAAAAAGACCTAATCATAGAAGGTGTATCTGGAACTAGTGCTGGAGGTATGAACGCTGTTTGCGTCGCTCAAGGTATTATGGAAGGCGGAAATGAAGGTGCACGCAGATTATTAAGAACATTCTGGGAATCTATGGCAGAAGCAGGTAAAAACAGTATCTTTAAACCTGGTCTATTGGACATATTAATGCATAAGTGGACATTGCATAATTCTCCAGGTTTTGTCGGGTTCGATCTTATGACCAAATTTTTGTCGCCATATCAGTTTAATCCATTAGGAACAAACCCATTAAAGGATATGGTAGAGAAGTTGTTTAAATTCGATCAACTAAATAAATTTAAAGATGTCCAGATCTTTATATCTGCAACGCATGTATATACAGGTAAAATTAAGGTATTTACTAATAAAGATTTAAAACCAGAAGCGTTGTTAGCATCAGCATGCCTTCCTACAATTTATCAAGCCGTAATGGTTGACAATGAATACTATTGGGACGGTGGATTCATTAGCAACCCATTAATCTATCCATTGATTTACAACTGTAAGACAAGCGATATGATGATCTTAAAGTTAAATCCTACTCATAGGAATAGGCTCCCTATAACTCCATCTGAAATAGGCGATAGGTTGAACGAAATAACAAACAATACTTCGATTATGAGAGAAATGAGGTCTTTAGCTTATATTACGAAATTGATAGATAGCGGTTTGCTTGATCCTAAAAAGGTCAAACGTTTACATATGCACTTGATCGAAAATGAAGGGACATTCCAAGATTTAGGATGGTCGTCTAAATTGAATACAGACGCTAAGTTCTTTGAATATTTATTCACAGAAGGTCGAAAAACAGCTGACAAGTGGGTAGAAGAGAACTATAAGCATATAGGACATAAAACGACATTCGATGTTGCCGAAGAGTTCTGCTAAGCTGTCTGTGTCGACACAATTGCGTAAATTGTAGTTGGGTCGGCTTTCAATCTTTAGGAGGGAAAATGCTAGATTTATGCTCATCTTTGTTAATGAACGGTCTTATAGGCGCATTATTAGCGTGTGGAATGTTCATATCATTGAAAATATTAAGATTTTTTGACTTAACAGCTTGCGGGAGTTTTGTCTTAGGAAGTAGTGTTTGTATATATTTAGCAAACAGTGGGCGTCCTATGTTGGCGATTTTTATACCTTTGCTTTGTGGCGCTGTTTTAGGGTGTATAACTGCATCTATACATATCAAGTTTAATATACCGAAAGTACTGAGTGGAATAATATCTAGCGCAATAGTATTTACTATAGTATCGTTGCTAAATTTAAAAGAAATAGAACAAATACAAGTATATACTGGATATAAAGCTTTAATGTTTATGCTATGCGTTGCATCCATAGCATTATTCTATAAATTCATAGTATCAGAGTTCGGTTTACAAATAAGAGCAATCGGAGGAAGCACTGCGTTTTCAAATACATTTACAATAAATAGGCAAATGTTATCTTTGATTGGGCTAAGTATCTCAAATATCTTTATTGCATTGGCTGGAGCCATTGCTGGAATAATATCTGTTAATTCAATTTCATTTAACGGGATTAGCGTGTTTTTATTTGGAACTGTACTCATTTTGTCTACAGAAAGGAGAATTACGCGAGCAATCAAATATAACGTTTATTATGAGTTTATATATGCAATTCTTATTGGAACAGTGTACTACATAGTAATATACATGTTACATAATGCGCTTAATCTATCTATATCAATAGAGTCAATAAGTTCAATATTTTCTATCGTGTTAATTATTATTCATTTCGCCGAAAAACGGTTTGTCGGACAGAATAATAATGATTATTTTTGGGGTATGAAGAGTATATATTACAAATAGTTATACATCATTTTCAGGAGCTTGGTTATGATAAGGTTAGAAGATTTATTTGTAGTTTTTGATAGAGGGGAACCGCTAGAACGCACAGCTATTCGAGGTATAAATTTGAAGATAGAGCCAAAAGAAAAAATTAGCATCCTTGGAAATAATGGCAGCGGGAAAAGCTCATTAGTCCGCGTTCTCGCAGGTCATATAGAACCTAGTTTCGGAAAAATATTTTTTGACGATAACGATATAACACTTTGTACAACAAACGAACGTGCAGCAATATTTTCCACTGTATTTTCCAATCACAATACAACGTGTCATAATAATCTTACAGCGATTGAAAATTTAGCGTTATCAATGCTAACTGGGAAGAAAATGAGCGTGTGGAATAATGCTATTAGCAATAAATTGATTTCTGTTGTCAACGAATATATGGAAAAATATGATTTTTTAGATCTAAAAAATCTTCTATTTCGTCCTGTTGGCACAATTACACATGAAAATAAGCAAGCACTTGCCCTGATGATGGCGCTTATGAGACCGATGAAAATCATACTTGTAGATGAATTTACATATGGACTGAAAAATTATATATCTGAAAGACTATGGACTACTTTAAAGAATATAGTAAATGACTTTAATGTATCTGTAATTGCTGTGATTGAAAATAAAAACGTAGAATTTGATTTTTTTACTAGAACTCTGTTAATGAGTGGAGGCAAAATTTTAGCAGATGTTAGTGGAGAAGAGAGAAAGAATTTCGATTTCACTACGCATTTGAATTAAGGTATTTGACGTTTAAATGAATAGACTATTTTTTGTTTTTGTCTTAATTGTTTTTACAACAGTTCAATGTATAGCGGGAGGAACAGCTGTTAGATGCAATGTCAAAGAAGATGCTAGAAATAATGTAGAGTATTACTTAGATAATTATTTAAAGCTTAGCAGAAAGAGAAATTTATCTCTCGAAGATGAATATAAACTACACGAAGCTAAGTGCCATATTGAATCATTATCTAACTTTTGCGTAAAAAGACAGAAAGTGATTATTAATAAAATATTTGAATTTTTTATAAAAAATAAACTAGAACACGATGACATTCAATATATAGCAAAGATTTTAAGTTCAATAAACATTTCGTGCATGAAGAGTGCTATAAAAGAGAATCTTAAATTAGTGTTTAGCGATAAGACAATACCAGCAAACAGGGAAGCGCTTCTGAGTATGCTTTTTTCTCCGTGCTTTGTTTTTTCTGCTGAAATTGTGACTTATTCGCTTGAAATTTTTGAATGTTTAATTAATTATCAAAAAGATAAATATTACAAAAGTATAAGTGAAATAATGATTTTTGTAATAAAATTTTTAGATAGCAAGCTATCAATTCATTACGCGAATGGATCTAAAGAATTAAACAAAAGCACAATAGAATCATTAATATCAGAGCATGCAACTGGTGAATCAAGACAGCATATATTTTATGATTACATAGTTCCATATGCAAACAATGCTCATGATGAGCAGTTTAATAAAACTTTTAGAAGGATTCGAGAATATTTCGAAATATAATGCTTATTTTGCAATATTCTTTATAAAAAAGTGAATCGCAAAGTATATCATAACGTATCCAAATCGCTAATTTTTTGTTGAAATTTCAAATTGGCGTCCCCGACGAGATTCGAACTCGTGTTGCCGCCGTGAAAGGGCGGCGTCCTAGGCCTCTAGACGACGGGGACCAAACATTACAACATGGAGCGGGCGAAGGGGATTGAACCCTCGACCCCAACCTTGGCAAGGTTGTGCTCTACCGCTGAGCTACACCCGCAATTCACATACTAAATAATATACAAAGATCAATAGGATGTCAACTAAAAATCTTACTGTTCTTCATATGGATATGTATTTGGAAAGGTATCAGGAACATTAGACTCTAATTTACAACGCTTCCCGCACGAACTTAGTAGTACAGAAATTAACAGAATGTAAAAAAAAATGTGGAAATTCATTATCAAACACCATATTATATGTAATGTAGGTATTAGGATATAGTAAAAATGACTCGATTGATATATGTTTTTTCATTTTGTGTTTTATTGATTGCTCATAGTTTTGCTGAAAGCACTATGAACTATAATGACAATAGAGATATAAAAATCCCATTTTCTTCAAGTAAGGATTTTTCTAAAGATACAATTAATTTTTGTTTCGACTTAACGGACAAGGATGGTAATCAGCATAAAATTAACGGGAATGGTAAGGTCACAGTTATAATGTTAACTACTACTTGGTGTAACAGTTGTCCAGCAATCTTAAAAAAATTAGAAAGATGTAAGGATAAGCTCGTTGACGAAAAAAACATAGAAATAGTCAGCATAATAGTAGGGAATGATAATATAAATGATATACAAACACATTATACCCATTCTGATATTAAGTCATTTAAGGTTTTTAAAGCTATACCTCAATCGAAATTACCTGAGCTAAACTGCGTTCCAACATGTATTGTATTTGATAAAACAGGAAAACAAGTATTCCGTTACTCTGGTCATGCAAATTACGATGGCAAAGAGTTCTTGCAATTCTTGAAAGACTTAGAGAAAAAAACGTGTTAAAATTACATGTTTTGTTTAAATGTTTAATAGTGAAGAGAGTTAAATGAATAGAGAAGACAATACGAAAAATTATCTAGTATGGTTTATTTGTACCATATTGATTCTTCTTGGTTATGACCATTTTTACGGCGATCATGAGCCTGCGTCGAATCATAAACAGGTTGAGCAAATGACTTCGCCTAACAAAACCACTAATATATCAAAAGCAAATGAGCAAGTTATTAATTCAGAACAAGAGAAAATCATAAAATTTAACTCTCCACTTTTGTCTGGGTGTATATCTTCAAAAGGAGCCAGAATATATTCAGCGACACTAAAGAAATACAAAGACACACTATCTGCTGACTCAGCTAACGTGCAAGTTTTAAATAACAATGATGGCACTGAGTATGCTATTTATTGTCACTGGGATTCACGGGATCAATCTATCTCTTTACCTACAAAAGAGACGATTTGGCGAGTTGATTCTAATTGTGAGTTAACTCCGCAAACGCCGGTTTCTATGTCATGGGACAACGGAGCAGGTATAGTATTCAAACTTACGTACTATATAGATGATAAATATGTAATTAGCATCAAACAAGAAGTCGCAACCACTAGCGCTAGTAAAGCTAAAATTTGCCCGCATATTACATTTAATCGGTATGTCAAATCATCTGAAAAAGAAAACAATTGGTCGTTTTATTCTGGGCCAATAGGTTTTCTCGGGAATAAACTACAAGAAATAGGATACGATAAAATAGACGAAGACAAGGATATATCTATAGATTCTCAAGGCGGATGGTGCGGAATTTCTGACAAATACTGGCTTGTATCTGTCATTCCTACGCAAAGCAAGCATATAGTATCTAGATATACAAAGAACACAGACGGAAGTTATTGTATAGATGTTACAAACGATGCCATTGAACTTTCTAACGAAAAGGCTATAGAGGTATCTCACGATATTTTTGTTGGAGCAAAAGATATAAAAATATTAGATTACTATGAACAAAAACTCGCGGTAAAAAATCTAGATTTAGCTATAGATTTTGGCTATTTATATATTCTAACAAAGCCACTTCTCTATCTGCTTTCCTCTACAAGTGATTTAATCGGAAATATGGGGTTTGGGATAATATTATTAACGGTTTTATTGAAGTTAATATTATTCCCATTAGCAAACAAGTCCTATAGATCAATGAATAGACTAAAAGACTTCCAACCAAGGATAAAACGTCTGCAAGATCTATATAAAGATGACAAGGTAAGACTAGGGCAAGAAATATCAGAGCTGTACAAAAAAGAAAAAATCAATCCAGCTGGAGGTTGTCTCCCTGCGTTGCTACAATCACCGATTCTGTTTGCCTTATATAAGGTTTTATATATATCAATAGATATGAGGCATGCTCCATTTATAGGATGGATACATGATTTATCGATGCCTGATAGCGCATATATATTAAATTTATTTGGTTTAATTCCAGTTGATTTACCTAGTTTTCTTGCTATAGGAATTTGGCCTATCTTAATGGGATTGTCTATGTACATTCAACAAAAAATATCTCCTCAGGTTGGAGATCAAACGCAAGCAAAAATGATGACAATTGTAATGCCAATTATGTTTATGTTTATGTTTGCATCATTACCTGCTGGGTTAGTCATATACTGGACATGGAGTAATATTTTAGGAATAGCTCAACAGTATGCCATAACGAAGCTAGACGAGAAGTCTAGAAAGAAACAACTCGCTATCTAATTAATTACGCAAATATAAAGGCCAGTAATTTGAGCGAGTTACTGGTCCTATATATTATTCGCACACTAATCTGCATCCGCATTTTTCTCTAGAAACATTAGATAGTTTTACATTTTTTGTTTGGTAACCATAATTATTTGGTACATAGTATTTCTTCACTGTTTTTGGCTTTGGCAGGATCTTTGTGATAGCAAACTGATTAGATTGGTTTGTTCCGCTAGTTTTCCGTGTTTTTG
>CAYLKK010000042.1:0-6941 GCA_964384495.1 uncultured Alphaproteobacteria bacterium | reverse complement strand
ATCTAAAGAAGACAATCTAAGCCGTCTTAATCCATCCAAATTGTGCAATAAAAATCTGCATAAATTAGCAAGAGATAAGCCATTAAAATTGTAAGACGAAATATTCACACCAGTTAATACAATTTCTTTCACAGATTCATTATTGAACCTATCAACAATATCATCAAGTATCGCTTCAGGATGTAAGCTCACACTATTTCCACGTGTTTTTCTAACTATACAATATGTACAAGCATTATCACACCCATTTTGAATTTGCACAAAAGCTCTTACATTGTTTTTTCCCAGTTTAGATATTTTTGTTGAACTGCTCGCGTACTCAATGTATGAGTTTATATCTAACTTTTTAGAATTTTCTATTATTCCAATAACTCCTTCCATTTTTGAAAAAGTTTCAGCATCGTTTTCAGATGCACAACCAGTGATAATTATTTTTGTATTTGGATTGTCATTGTGAATTTTCCTAATATATTGTTTTACCTGTCTTTCTGCCTCAGCAGTTACAGCACATGAATTAATTATCACAAATCCACTTAATCCAAGCTCGCATGCTATCTCCTCAATCTTTTCAGATTCACAAGCATTCAATCTACACCCAAAATTGACAACGCAAGGTCTATTTAACCAATTCTTATTATACATACAAAAAAGGCACGCGATTTCGCACGTGCCCCCATAATATTAATACAATGGACTACCTAGAGTAGAACTCGACGACCAAATTTGGTTCCATCAAAACAGGATAAGGCACGTCAGCCAACTTAGGCGCATTTAAAAACGTTCCTTTTAAAGTATTATGATCTACTGTCATATACCCGGGCACATCTCTTTCTGTAGACTGTATAGCAGAAAGAACTACAACGTTCTCTTTCAATTTAGAAGACACCTCGATTTCATCTCCGTCTTTTAGGGAATAAGAAGCGATGTTCACACGTTGTCCATTTACCTTAACATGCCCGTGGCTTACAAGTTGTCTGGCCGCAAAAACAGAAGGAGCAAATTTCATTCTGTAAACTACAGCGTCTAATCTACGTTCTAAAAGCTCGATTATATTTTCGCTGGTATCGCCACGTTTTCTCATGGCTTTTTCGTAAATACGACGGAACTGCTTCTCAGTAATATTGCCGTAATACCCTTTCAACTTCTGCTTAGCTAACAACTGTATACCATATTCTGTTGGTTTCTTACGATTTGCACCATGCTGACCAGGAGCATAGCTACGTGCGTTGACAGGACTCTTAGCCCTTCCCCACAGATTGACGCCCAACCTACGATCAATCTTAAACTTAGCTGATAAACGCTTTCCCATTAATTATCCATAAAACTAAACACTTGCATTGTACAATCTAACATAAATAAAGTCAAACAAGCGAAGTTGTATTGTACTTACATATAAAATTTGAACTTAGTATAGAAGATATAAGTATATATAAATATATGCAACCGATCTGCAATATACTCAGCTCTAATAAAATTACATTATTATGTGCGAATAGCTAAATAATCTTTCATAACACGATTTCTCTGGAAAGAGTCTATTCTATCTATAAACAAAACACCATTTAAATGATCTAGCTCGTGCTGTATGCAAACACTCAAAAGATTATCCGCATGCATTCTTACTAAATTGCCGTAGATATTTGTATATTCGACTTCAACTTCAGCAAATCTTTCGACATCAGAGTACACACCTGGAACAGATAAACAACCTTCGTTCCATAAAATTTTCTCATCTGAATGACTAATAATTTTCGGATTAATCATTTTAAATATTTTTTCATCATCGACTGATATAACAACCATGTTCTTTAACACTCCGATTTGTGGAGCAGCTAAACCAACACCGTTTGTTTCAACCATAGTCTCGTACATATCATCTAAAAGCATTAAAACTTCTTCATTTATTTCTAGTACATCAGCACACTTTTTTTCCAGAGTATTATCTGGATACTTTACT
Source organism: uncultured Alphaproteobacteria bacterium (assembly GCA_964384495.1). Lineage (GTDB taxonomy): Bacteria > Pseudomonadota > Alphaproteobacteria > UBA3830 > CAYLKK01 > CAYLKK01. Next base: position 4,984 of record CAYLKK010000042.1, on the reverse strand, counting down.
ACATTTAAAATACTCATATCTATATCCACATTTTTACTTTATAATACAAATCTTTTTTAGACTTTGGGTCTAGCATCAAACGCCAAACACCATTTTGCTCATTATGTTCAGAATTAGATCTAATGATATTATGACGACCATCAAACTCATGCTGTAAAACTACTTCAGTAGATTGATCTGACTCATTTTCTACTTTTAGAATAAATGAAACTTCAATACTACCATCAGGTTGTTTTTTCTCTACAACACGAGTAATAATTGCAAATACATCATCTACAGGCCCTACATCGAATGTCATAGCATTTGGCTTAAATATAGATGGATCATCTACAGATAAAACACGTTTCATATCAGCATAAACAAACAATGATTTTGCCTTTTCAGAATTCACATCATCTTTTTTTAATTTTACAGGATAATCGACAGAAAGCATCTTCCTTGCATACACTTTTTCATCGCATTTTTTAAAATTCTTTGGAATTTTGATAAATCTTGATGTATACATCTCCCTATCAAAAAACTTTTTCAAAAAAAACATTTTTCTAGTATTACTTGGAAGCCCATCTATTTTACACGAAATATAGCTATTAGTACTTGTATCTATCAATGATTCAAAAATAGCCGTTAAATTATTAAAATCTATATTCGTGTCATTTTTAACATTAGATATCACACTAACATTAACTTTGTCGTATGTTAAATTCATTTCTACTAAATACATTAAATCAAAAGATATATCTTCACACGAATAATTGATTTCTGTATCGAATTCTTTACATGAATCAGATATAAGGTTTATACATAAACTTGCAGTTTGCTGATTTTGTTTTTTTAATAATACAGAACTACAGCTACTCAAATCTGTAATATTCCAACCATCTTTAGTTTGTATAACAGCTATGTTTTTATTCAAAGTACTATCATTATCTACATTTATCAATGTACCTGTAACTGTTTTCCCACTGATATGACAATCAACTTCACAGCCTACAAATGCTTTTAATATTTGCAGCATATTTTTTCTGAATACTTTATGTTCGTAATCGATTATGTCAGTACTAGGATCTGCAGTTTTTATTATCAAACTATCATTTTTAATAGAAGATGGAATTTTGTAAACATACAATCTGTTATATCCTTTAGCAACTTTTATAGAACGCTTATCTCTAACTCCGCACGTCCCATCATTATAAAAACTAACTATTAACTCTGCACTATTTACACTATCTATCTGATTTATTTTCTGTTTCTCTACAGATTGAGCCACCGTTTCAATTTCAGTAACTACATCGTTTTTTTTACTATCTCCGAAACCTACATTTACCTTGCTATTCACGTCATCAAAAAATGTTATACATAAAGCAGCACAAAAAGTTAAATAATGCAGAAATTTCAAACTCATATAAACTCCATACTATGTACACATTCACTTACTGTCTAGAATTAAATGCTGTGAACAATGTACTATCATCCATAAAATCGAGTTCTCCACCAAATGGTATACCGACAGCCAAAGATGTCTTTTTTATACTAACGCAGTATTTGTCATCGTTTAAAAAATTTCTAATATACTGATCAGTCGTTTGCCCATCAACAGTAGGACTTAAAGCAATTATAATTTCATTAACTTCGTGATCAATACATCTATCAACAAGATTACTAAGATTCAATGTTGATGGGCCATTGCCATTTATAGATGAAAGAAGACCATTTAAAACATGATATTTTCCAGAAAAGCAGCGACTCCTCTCAATAGCCCAAAGATCAGCGACATTTTCGACTATGCAAATAATCTTATCAGAACGCAGTTCATTAGCACAAATTGAACACACATTCTCAAAAACGTCTATATTACCGCAAATCGGGCAAGTCTTAACACTATCATAAACAGCAACTAGGCTCTGAATAAAAGGTTTCAAGAGCCTATCTTTGTCTTTTAAAAGATGAAGAACTATCCGTTTTGCAGACCTAGGCCCCAAACTCGGGAGTCTTGCAATTCTATTTATTAATCCTTCTATTTCTATTCCGACAGACCTCATATTAAATTTCTAAAATGGCAACTTCATTCCAGCTGGGAACAAGTCTCCGAATATAGACATTTCCTCTTCTGTCTTTTTCTCCAATTTTCTGCAAGCATCGTCGAATGCAGCTATAATAAGATCAGAAAGGACATCCTTCTCTGTCGGATTTAGCAACGAATCATCTATTTCTATAGATAGAATCTTCTTTGCTCCACTTATTCTAGTTTTTACCATATCTCCGCCAGCAGAACCTTCTATTTCCATCTCAGAAATTTTAGATTGAGCATTAAGTAATCGCTCTTGCATCTGCTGTGCCTGTTTCATTATATTCCCGAAATTCTTCATATTAATTCTCCACAAATGTATTATAAAAAATTATATCATAGCCATTCCGCCATTCACATGGATTGTATGCCCTGTTATATATGCGGCTTCATCACTTGCCAAAAAAGCGACACATGCAGCCACATCATCTGGCGTTCCGGTCCTTTTCATAGGTATTGAGTTTAACATATTTTCCTTTATTTTTTCTGGAATTGCATCTACCATAGGAGAATCTATAAACCCAGGTGCTACACAATTCACTGTAATTCCACGACTTGCAACTTCTATAGCCAAAGCCTTAGACATCCCGACCAATCCTGCTTTTGACGCACAGTAGTTAGTTTGGCCAGCATTTCCTACAAAGCCTACGATAGATGATATGTTAATAATCCTTCCAAATCTATTTTTCATCATACCGCGGATTACAGCCTTACTTAACCTAAATGGAACTTCAAGATTTACATTTAGTACTTTTTCCCATGAATCGTCTAACATTCTCATAGCCAATCCATCAGCTGTTATGCCTGCATTATTCACTAATAAATCTATGCTATTTCCACTGAGTCCTTCAGCATTTTGCACTAGACATTTTACTTTTTCAGAATCATTTAAATCGCATACAAGGCTAAAGAATCCCTCTGAAAACTCATTTCGCATTTTTTCAAGTTTTTCTTTATTTGTACCAGTCGCGACAACAACAGCTCCTTGTTTATGTAAAGCTCGAACAATCGCTGAACCAATAGCCCCAGTTGCTCCAGTCACAAGAGCAGTCTTATTGCTCAAATCAAACATGTTTCTCTCCAAAAATAATCATCCTATTCTTTCTACTATTACACCACATTTCTTGAGTTTACCCTCGACATCAGCGTAACCTCTGTCCAAATGATACAAATTATCAATTATTGTCTCACCATCTGCAGCCAATGCGGCTATCACTAAACCGAACGCAGCTCGTAGATCTGTCGCAGAAACTCTAGCACCTTTTAATTGGCTAACCTTCTTAACAACCGCGGTAGGACCATATACAGTAATATCAGCGCCCATACGCACGAGTTCTGGGACATGCATAAAACGATTTTCCCATATATTCTCTGTAATTATAGACACATCGCTGGCTAAGCACAAAAGCGTCATTATTTGTGCCTGCATATCTGTTGGAAACCCTGGGAATGGCTTCGTAGACACATTCACACCTTTTAGAGGCTCACAACAGCCAACTGATAAACCGTATGATTCTTCCTTTATATCAAAACCTATGTTATATAACGTAGAAATAACAGAAGACATCATATCTGCAAGATTTTTCCCAATAAGCTTTACATTACCTTTCGTAATACCGGCAGCAATCGCATAACTTCCTGCTTCTATTCTGTCTGAAATAACTGTGTGTGTAGCTCCTCTTAATTCTTTCACTCCTTCTATTACTATAGTCGGTGTACCGTGGCCTGTAATTTTAGCACCCATAGATATCAAACAGTTAGCCAAATCAACGACCTCAGGCTCACAAGCTGCATTCATTATAGTGGTAGTTCCTTTTGCAAGCGTAGCTGCCATAAGCATATTTTCTGTACCAGTAACACTTACAACCGGGAATATAAATTTTGCCCCAACTAATCCATTAGCAGCAGATGCATTTATGTAACCATTCTCTAATGTTATTGCAGCTCCCAACGCTTCCATAGCTTTTAGGTGTAGATCTACAGGTCTTATGCCTATTGAACAACCGCCAGGTATAGACACAGAACATCGTCCATACTTTGCAAGCATAGCCCCAAGAATCAGTACAGAAGCTCTCATTTTTTTTACTAGCTCATACTCTGCTGCAAATTTATTGATATTACAAGTAGATATTCGTAACTCTATCTCTCCTCCATCTACTTTAGAAGATTCTATGTTAGCACCAAGATCCTGTAATAACGATATCATTGTCTCTATATCAGCAAGATTTGGGACATTTTTTAAGACTAAGCAACCAGAAGACAAAATAGCTGCAGCACATAACGGTAAAGCTGCATTTTTAGCACCGGAAATTTTTATTTCCCCATTTAAGCATTGTTTGCCACGAATCAACAATCTATCGCTCATTATTAGCACCGAAGAAACACTTTCACATAGTAGCATGAAAAACCTTAAATGTACACGGTATGAAAATTTCTGATGATAAATATTTGGATAAATTCGTTGAAATTGCTGCATGTGTATTTATATCTTTATCGCTAACTTTGATATATTTTGTTACAGATATTAGCACAAGTTTACTACTAGATTTTGCGACTATGATGCTTATTTTTTCTTTATTTATAATTGCTGATGATACACCGGCTCGAAATGATAAAATATCTCAAGCAATACGGAAATTTGCAAAACCTTACATCAGACCAGTAAGAATAATAGTAAACTTCACCATAATACTGATAAAAACAACCTTTATAATTTTAATTGGGATCGTATTGTACATGTTTTTGAGGGCTTTTGTAGCATGACGCACTCGAACATAAAAATCGACATCATGCTACGACAAAACTAATATCCAGGAAAAAGATCTGGACTTGAGGCTCACGGTTAGCATGGACGGCAAAGGTATGTGGGCAGATAATGTTTATATTGAAAGATTTTGGAGGACTATTAAGTACGAAACT
>CAYLKK010000041.1:0-7051 GCA_964384495.1 uncultured Alphaproteobacteria bacterium | reverse complement strand
TAAGTTTATGCACTGTAATACACTTTTATATGATTTTATATCATATATTACTTTCTCGACAAATACGTCATAATCGATACCCTGACAAGGAATACTTACAAAGCTACAATAATCACATTTTGATTGACAAAACGGCCAATGGACGTATATAGAAATATTTGACATCAAACAATTTTCAAGCTCTGTTTCTGTAAATGAATTATCTCTTTAATCGCGGATTTTGCTAAAGACATTAATTGCCAAAATTGCTCGTCTGAAAAATTAGAATTCTCCCCAGTCCCCTGCACTTCTATAAATCGATCGTGTTCATCCATCACAAAATTCGCATCGACTAATGCCATACTATCTTCTTCGTAATTTAAGTCAACTACAGCCTGGCTATCTTTTAAAATTCCACATGAGACTGCGCCTACAAATCCTTTGAAAACTTTTAGATTTGCCTTTATCCTCTTCAAAGCTAGATTTAATGCCACACAAGCTCCACAAATCGACGCTGTTCTAGTTCCGCCATCTGCTTGCAAAACATCACAATCTATTTTAATTTGCCTTTCACCTAATGCTTGCAAATCAACAGCAGCACGTAGAGATCGACTAATTAATCTTTGAATTTCCATAGTACGTCCAGATTGTTTGCCTTTAGTTGCTTCTCTCTCATTTCGTACATCTGTAGATCTAGGTAACATACCATATTCCGCAGAAATCCATCCGCTCCCTGAGCCTTTTTGAAAAAATGGAACTTTTTCTTCGTATGTCGCCGTACACAAAACAATTGTATCCCCAAATTTAACCAAGCAACTACCCTCAGCATGTTTTGTATAATTTGGAATAAATTCTATTTTTCTTAGTTCGTTAAAACTCCTTTTAGATGGACGCATGCTTTTCTCCACAGAATTACGATCTAAATATTATTGATTTTAAATGTTTATATCAAGTTGAAAGTATTATACTATGCCATTATTTCGAAAAAATTAGTTATAACATCATACCATATTTTATTTTTTCTTATCCTTGATAATCGGCAAGCTTATTGTAAACTCAGCATATTCTCCAATTTTAGAATTCACACTAATTGTACCTTTATGCATATCAATAAGATCTTTTGCTCTAAATAATCCCAAACCATTTTTACCTTCTACTGTAGAAAAAAAAGGCTTAAAAATAAGCCCAAACTTATCTTCGCTTATACCTATCCCATTATCTTTTATAATAACTTCTATGCAATTAAACTTTAGTTTAGTAGTTACAAAAACAGCGGCTAAATTATTCTCTTTACAAGACACAAAAAATGACGCATTTTCCAGTACAGAATAAATTGCATTACCAAGCGCTTCACTAGAAATATATGATTTTTTACTAATTCTACGATCTAGATTAACTTCTATTTTATGCAATATTTTAGGATTATCATGTACAAATAGCTTCACTGTATCTATAACAACTTTATTTATAGTATCCATCGCAAAATTTCGATCTATCAAATAACTGTGATCCGCAAAATACTTTATAATTTTATTACAGTATACACTTTCTCTTTCTATTGCTTGCAATGAATTTAAATTTTCCTGAAAAACTGTATTTTCCAGCATTTCATCATTTAACATTTGAGCATTTTTTTTCAGTGCACTAGCAGATAGATTCACTATAGATTCCAATGAACTAGTTAAAGTACCTTGTAAGCGTGATGTCTGAATACGTAATGCGTCTGACAATTTACTATTCAAATAAGTTTCTTCCGCATCATTTAAACGATTAATTTCTTGTTTGAGAAAATCAATTGAAATTTTTTTCTTTACTGCCTGAAACAATCTAGCTTTTAATAAATTAATATTGACTGAATGCAATAAAATATCTTCAACTCCAGCATTCACTAATACTGCAATATCATCTTGAGAAACCGGTACTTTAGATATAATTATTATAGGAATAAATTTGCATAAATCTGCTTTTAAATCTACTATGCTTTCGCAATATTCATGTGTAATTCCAGATAAAGAAATAAATATTACGTCTATTGTGCCAACTGATAATTCATTTTTCAAATTTTGAATATTGGGGAAAACTGTTACTCCATTAGAATAGATCCCGAGACGACGCTTTAAATAAGCAATATCATCAGCAGACTCACATATAAGAGCCACACTAAAGTTGCAATCTAACTTAATGTCATCCATGTATTAATTCTATCTAAGTAAATGTACAAATACAGAATGAACTATACCAAAAATCTTTAAAAGTTCTGTTAAAACAAAGTTACATAAAAAACAAAAGATTACAACGTATAACACTATATTTGAATATATAAATAAAAGCATTTATTACTATCAATATAGAATTACTTCCATACTCTGACCATTTAACCAATTCATAATTAGTTATTGTTATACTATATACAACAGGTGGAGAATAACAATGAAGATAGAAATACATCATGCAAATGACAACAGACTACCTGTAAATTTGTATATGAAGCGCATTATATTTTCTATTATTTTTTCGTGTGCAGCTTATCAGATGTTTTCATCAATATTAAATTTATTTTCATAGCTAATGCAATTTTTCCAAAGTTTCTTATTTAAAGAACGATTCAATTTTTTAAATTTTATCCCTGTATTTCTTGGTATTGGAACTTGCATATATTTTTCGCTAGAAAATGAGCCAAAAATCCAATTTTACGTTGTTTCCTGTATTGGTCTCACATGTCTTCTATTTTTCTCAAAAATAAGATTTCCAATCACTGCATTATTAGCAATAAACATAGGTTTTATAAACTCATTCTATGTAGCAAATAAAATTGATATAGACATGTTAAATGAAAAAATAAATTTTGTACGCCTTGCAGGAGAGATAGACTATAGTGAAAAATCTAATAACGGAATAAAAATAGTTATAGAAAACGTTCAATGTTTATCAGAAAAATTCAAGCCTCAATTAAATAAGATTAAACTAGGAAAAATATCGTTACTTTGGCGAGGTGAAAATGCGAACAATAGCGATATAGAATTAATTCCAGGAACTAGAATACATGTAAATGCAATTCTAGATCCAATATATTCAAAATCATTTAGAAATGCATATGACTTTCGTATGCAATCATATTTCAATGGAATCAGCGCAAGAGGGTACATTGTAGGACAACCTATCGTACAAAATATTAGTAAGAATAAATTATATAAATTAAAAGAAAAAATTCGATTTATAATCAATCAAAAAATAAACGATGTCATTTCTAACAAAGAAGGTGGTATCGTACAAGCTCTAATTACTGGAAATAAGTCTGTTATAGATAAAAATGTGCGTCAAAGCTTTGCAGATTCTGGCATTGCACATCTATTAGCAATTTCAGGCTTACATGTAGGTATTATAGGCGGTTTTTTCTTTATTCTTTTTAGAATTTTATTGTGTTGTTTTCCATTTATAGCATTAAATTTTAGTACAAAGAAAATAGCTGCCATATTATCAATATGTTTTGTCTTCTTATACCTGAAAATTTCCGGAGAATCTGTACCTGCAGTAAGAGCTTTTATCATGCACTCAATAATTGTTGTTGCAGTATTATTGGACAGAAAAGCTCTATCAATGCGAAGTGTTGCCATTGCCGCTACATTAGTCTTATTACATTCACCAGAAGCTATACTATTTCCTAGTTTCCAAATGTCTTTTAGTGCTGTTGCCGCTTTAATAGCTTTTTATGAAAAATCATGGACTTTTTCGAAAAAAACAATGATTCTATTTTCTTTAATAGCTACTAGTATAATTGCCTCATTAGCTACATCAATTTTTACAATACAAGTTTTTAATAGATTAACATTAGCAGCCGTATTTACGAATTTATTCGCTGTTCCATTAACATCTTTTGCTATAATGCCATTATTGATATTATCTGTTTTTAGCATTCCATTTGGTGGTGAATCAATTTTCTTAAGGTTATTAGAACCATTAATCACATTACTGATAAAAATCTCAGATTTATTTGCTAATCAGTCTTGGATGTTGTTTTCTTTACCAAAATTTGAAAACTGGATTTTTATACTCATTTCAATTGGATTTTTAATTATTGTTTTGCTTTCTTCGAAGGCCAGATTTTCTGGCTTAGCTCTAATCGTTTTAGGATTTATATTTTACTATAACCAGAAAAAGCCAATTTTCATATCTGCACTTAATGGAGCTATTTTGGCATTTTTAGACACGAACAATATATATTTTGAAAATTTAGTCAATCATAGAAGCATCAAAAAAGATTTAGCTAGGACTTATGGAATTACTAAAAAGGCTAGATTTGAACACATGCCAGAAAATATAAGAATTTACAAAAAACCTAATAATATATATTCATGTATATTTAATGAAATGAATTTAACCGTAAATGCATCTGCATACAGATCTATCGAAATTTACAAATCAGCAAATAAAGTCTCATATGTATTATTTTCTTTAAAAAATAGAAAATGGTCATAATTCTCAGAAAACAAATATTCAATACTACATAAAAAAAGGGGCATTCGCCCCAAAATTAATAAGAATATTAAATTACTTGTAGTCCAACCAACCTATATTCCCATCTTTTCTTAAATATACAGCATTTACAAGCTTTGTTAGCTTATTTTTAAATAAGAGAACATCATTCCCATTTGTAGTTAACAAACTTGCAGCTTCTGCTACTGATATGATTGGCATTTCATGAATATATTCTGAGATTATTATAGGGCCATCATCATGTATTTCTTCTACACTACACTCAACTAAATTTGAGTCATCCCTTATTTTATTCCTATGAACCTTGTCTTTTGACTTCTTAATCTGCGTAGATATTTTCTGCAATGCTGCATCGAAACTTGCGTAAGGTTCTTTTGAATCTGACTTCGCATGGAACGACCACCCATTCTCCATTTTCACAGATAGATCTGTTATAAACTGAAAAGAATCTTTTGCCATAACTATACAAATATCAGTGAAAGTATCATTATACTTCTGTGCAAGCTTGTCGCAAGCTTCAGCTGCATGATATGTCAAAGCTGCGCCAATCTCCATATGTCTACCACTAAACGAGAAACTCATATTTTCACCTCTAACTATGACTAGAATAAATTATATCATAATTTAACAGCAAATATATTAAAATTATATAAATTGAAATCCGAATTAGCTAACTGTAAAACAACAATATCAGATAATACGCATAATATTGAAACACTACAAAATACAATATTTCAGAAATCTAGATTAGTAGCTTCTTCCCATTTTTTTTATTTCAGAATCAGTTAATTTAGGATACAACAATTTCTCCATTGCTACATATCCAATAATTTTTCCAGTATTTATTCCGCCTTGTTGGAATAAAATATCATCTATTGGATAATCTAATGTTTCACTCAACATTAAAAGCTTTTTAGCACCACTCCTATTGATTACATAACCGTACATTCCATATCCTAAATTCGTACGCTGAATTTTAGCTACAAATCGATTGCCTTGCACTTCATCTAAATCTCGGAAAATATATCCATATTTGGAATTGCTACAATTTGCATTAACAACTTTTATATTTTTAAATATTTCACTCAACTTAGATTCTAGATTAGAGTCACTGCAATTAAACTCTGTCTTAACAAGATATACTAACTATATCTACAGGAATATTATCGACATTCGCATCAGCATGCAAATATACCAAGCTTAACAGCGAGCAAAAGGGTATTCTCATACGCAGAAATTATAAAAAATAATTACATTTTATAAACACAAGACAAGAAAACCTGAAAGTGGTGCCCGTAGAGGGACTCGAACCCCCACGTCCGAAAGGACAACAGATTTTAAGTCTGTAGCGTCTACCATTCCGCCACACGGGCCAAAAACGAGTAAATTTTAACATGATGATTACACAATGTCAATTTACTACAGAGTAAAATTATAAGTTTGTTCGTTAATTTGAATATTAAACACATAGAGCCAAGAAGCCTTGTGTTTTGATATTTACAAAGGATCTCTTTGCTTAACTATGTTATTGAATTATTTGATAAATCTATTTACTTAATATTGAACTTATACACATGCAAAAGGGCTGTTTACTGCAACTGTTTTATTTTATATAATGTTAAAAGTTTATATAAACGGAGGTTATATGGATAAGATAATTAATTTTACTGATGCTGCAATTGCTCACATAAAAGAGAATTTGCAAAAAAACTCAGCTAAAGGAATTAGGTTCAGTGTAAAATTTGGTGGATGCCAGGGACTTACATACGGTGTTGATTATGTGGAAGAAATCAATGCAGCAGATATAACCTTTGAGTATAATGGAATAAGTGTATTTTTAGAACCTAAAGCAGTTTTATTCTTAGAAGGTATGGTTGTCGATTTTAAAACAACAGCAATTAGTTCTGGATTTGTCTTTGAAAATCCAAATGCACAAAGCAAGTGCGGTTGCGGTATGTCTTTCTGCTCAAAAGATGTAGAATCAAGTAGTTGCGGATCATGTAATGGAACGTGTTGTAGATGATATCAAAAATTATTTTGAAATTTTTGATTTAGAACCAAATTTTGATATAGACAAAAAAGCTTTAGATAGCATGTATTTTGATATATCAAAAAAAGGGTATATTGACAATTCTTTATTAAACAGAGCGTATAGTGTTTTAAAGTGTAACGTAAGTCGAGCAGAATATATATTAAATAATTTACTGAACATTAGATACATTTCCAATCACCAGAATATTTTAAATTTATTCGAAACAAACGAAAAAATAGAACTTTTAAAATTCAAAAAAGATTATGATGCATTAGATGCTGTAAAAAGAAGCTTAAAATCTAAATTTAGATCATTATCTACTGAATTGACTACGTATGATATTGCAAATATTGATCATGAAAAATCATGTGAAATATTTGATAAAATCGCTAAATGCAAATTTATCGAAAAAATGATTAGTAGGATAAATTTATGATTAATATTGGAATAGATTTAGGAACCACAAATTCAGTCGTTGCAATAAAGTATAAAGAAAAAGTATTTTGCGTACCATACGCAAATGGATCCAACATAATTCCATCAATT
>CAYLKK010000040.1:0-7117 GCA_964384495.1 uncultured Alphaproteobacteria bacterium | reverse complement strand
AAGAACCCTAATAAATTACACATAGCATCTCGCTATTCCATGCATAGATTACACAAAATAAATCAATGGTCTAAAACCTATTGATTTGATGCAAATTCATCTATACGAAAGTTTATACAAAATGATCGCAAAAATAACTTCTAAGTTGTGAGACATTCATAGTTCAGCATAGCCGGAGTATTATAAAAATAAATTCAATTGCCTCATCGCTTCACTTACAACAAAACTAGTAGCTATTGCCATATTCATTGATCTACGATTTTCTAGCATAGGAATTGCCACTAATTCATCCATCTTTTCTATATCGTTTTCTTCGAAACCTGAATGCTCTGAGCCTACGATTATTATATCTTTATTGGAAAATGTAAACTTATGGAATTTTTTTGATTTATTTGATATTTCTAAGGCAATTAATCTTCTATCTTTTTTACATTCTAAAAAACTTGTGAACGAATCAAAGATTTCATACGAAGCTGTATCAATATAATCCATCCCTGCCCTCCTAAACTTAGAATCACAAAATACAAATGAAGCTGGCCCTATTATATTCACATGAATTCCTAAGCAGGACGACACTCTAAGTAAAGTCGCGGTATTCTGTGGTATCTGAGGGTGATATATTCCGATTTCAAGCATTATATATTTCTCTATGAAACAAATATACTAGATTATATCATCTATTCTATTAAGATATACAATATTTTAATTTTTATGTAGTCTAATCTAAAATATGTGTTAGGAGTATATTCCATGAGAATATCAAATGTATTAAGTTTACTGTATACTCTGTCTGTCATCTCAATTATTGGTGTAGGAAACTGTAGCAAAAACGTCAAAGTAGAAACAAACACAACAGATCATTTTAGAAGTGACTCTTTTAATTCTCAAACAGATGTAATTAGAGATAAATTGCTAAATAAAGATGTAGACGGAATCGAGATTTTAGACAAACAGCCAGATAATTCTCATAACGATGAAGTTTCTATGATAAAAATTGAGTACAAAAATAATGAAACTGAATGTACTTTTTATTATGAACAAAATGGTTCTATTGCCTCAAAATACGTAAAAAAAACAAATGCTACTCCTTTTGAGCATAACTTTTTTAGGCAATACACTAATTTAAATGCAATTATAATGAATAATATATCGATGGATTCTGAATTTGCAAAACAGCTAGAACAAAGTGCCCTATCAGAGGCGAATATTAAGCATATTGTAATTAACGATTGCAATATAAAAAAGAAACACAAAGATTTAATCGAACATGAATTGAAAGATGCATTTTTTGGAAGAGGGAAAACTAGCGACTTTGAAACCATTTCATTAGGTTTTATAAACAGCGAATATTTTCCTGTCGAATTTTTACATGAATGTGCTTCTAAAGAGCGAAACGTAAAAAATCTAAAGGTAGAAGCAGGTGAGTTCTCACAAGGAATATGTTCAGTAATAGGAACAATGATTATTGAAAATAAAGGATTATTGACATTGGGTTTAGGTACAAAAAAAATATCCAATGCAGCATTGTCACATATTGCAAATAATATGTCTTCTGAAATCCGATTATCGACTTTAGACCTATCTCTTGGTTTGCTAGACGAATCGAATGATACACGAAGTTTATTCACTGCTCTTTGCGCAAATAAACATCTGAAAGAAACACTAAAATCGTTGCGTTTGTCGTTGAACACTAAAAAATTAGCACAGAAAGAGTTAGAAGCATGTAGAGAAATAGGACATTTTTTAGCCAATGTTGATCACGTTGAAAATCTTATAATATCTGGCATTCATGTGAGTAATAGTTGTATGGCAGCTATAATAAATGAATTACCATCAAATGATAATATCAAGTTACTTGCATTAGAAGATACCACTTGTAGTTGGAAGGATATTATTTCAGTGTTATCAAAAAAAATCGAAAAAATGACAATGTTGACAACATTAATGATGCGTGGATGTTCTTTAGAAGGCTCAGCCCAGACAATATTAGACGCGATAAAATCGAATTCTGTAAAGCAAATATATCTAGATAGAAATAATATAACAGCGATAAACATACCAAAAAGTATTATTGACCAGGAGATTGAATATTTATCATTATTTGATAATGCTTTGAATAAAGATGCCATTACAAAAATATACAAAGCATTTAGTGACGATGCAAATCGCAAAAATTGTGTTATTGTCAATGCGAATGGAAACAAAGCATTTATTACTAGCGATAACAAACATGATAATGGCTTATACAATTTTATGATGTTAGAAAGAGCTAACGAAATAGCTGCGAACAAGCAGACTAATGTAATAATACTTACAAACTGAATGTATAAAAAAGCATGAAGTATGCCGTCAATACATAAACTGATACTTCATCCGCTTTTCTTCGAATTTATTTAAATCATCCATAAGAAGAACAACATTGTTAACCCCATTCCCTGTTATATTTACGCTAACCGCATTTTTAATTGATATATAGTCTGCTGTAACACTCACCGGCCTATGTGTAGATTTTAAAATTGAAATATCAATTATACTATTTATATCTAAAATCGCACTTTTCCATCCTCTGGGAGAAAAAACGCTAACGCCAGATATAGCTATCAAGTTTGAATTAATTGGAATAATAGGACCTCCTACAGAGCTATTATAAGCTGTGCTTCCTATTGGAGATGATACTATCAAGCCATCGCAAACTAATTTATTAATTCTACAAATTCCATTTACTGACACATTTAGCTTCGCGGCTTGAGATGATTCTCTAAAAAGATAAGCTTCATTAATTGCAATTAGTTTATGTTCTGTGTCAGATGAATCTATGGCTGATACACATAGAGGTTTAATTTCAAGGCTCTTAGCTAACTCAATTCTTGAGATCAAATTTTCATTAGAAAAATCATTTGTGAGAAAACCTAAATCTCCACGATTAATTCCAAATACAGGCTTTTGGAACATGTATCCTTCGTGTAGCGCTCTTAGTACAACGCCATCTCCTGACAATGAAACGATAACATCACATTGATCTATCTTACTCTGACCGTATTTTTTGACGAATACATCATACGCAGCTACAGATTTTTTATTATTCGAGCATAAAAAATGAATTTTCATAGTCTAATATGGAAAAGAGAAATGGTGCACTCTGTAGGATTCGAACCTACGACCTGCGGCTTAGAAGGCCGACGCTCTATCCAGCTGAGCTAAGAGTGCCAAACACATTTTAGATTATACACAGCATATACGATTTAATCAAGTGTATAAGTTTAAGTCCGCAGATTAAAAGCATATTAAAAACATAAGTCGAACGAAATATTAGAGAGGAGAGTCGAGAGATCGGATATTATTTTTTATTAGTTATAGAATTTGTTGAAATAAGATTTTCTACCTCCTTAATAACTTTGTTGAAATTTTGAGTATCCAATGTAATTTTAAGTAGATTCAATAGAGAATTGTATTTCTGTATAAAAGCATCAGGTATTTGTTTAAGTTCAGAAAGCATTAATAAGAAGCAATAGACATCCATGATGCTTGAGTAATAGTTAGTAATTCCACTTTCCGTATCTATAGACTTAAAATCATTGTATGCATCTTTTAGAGATTTGTGCGTTGCATTTGCGTATGTTTCTAATTTTTGAATATCATCTTCTATTTTATCAATAGGTAAAATAGTATAATTCGTACGTTTGTCATTAATGATTTTTTTGAGTTTTTTGTTATTTTCTAATATTGATTTGTCGTCTAGTAACAAATCTTGAAAATAAAGTTCTATTATATTTTTTGTATTAGACAACAAAAGTGAAATATACCCATTAATCAAATCATTTGTTTTCTTGGAAGCATTGCTCGTTTCTAGCAAATATATGATATGTTTTTCTGCATCTGAGTAGACTTTCATGTCTAATTGTTTAAATTCGTTTAGTATATCACTACTCCTTTCGTTAGTTGGATTTATTAGGCGTAAATTAAATGAATTTTTATCTTTATACATAAATTCATTTACAATCGCTATTAAGAGCTGCTGTATTACGTGTGAATTTAATTTTTCATGATGAGCGATTGATGTTACTTCAAATTTCATATTAGCATCGTATTTTAAATTTTGATTAAAAATGCTTTGGAGTTCGCTTATATAGGCTGCTTTGTCTTTTATGCATTCTTGATAGGTACTTATTAGCTTTCTATACTTCATAAATTCCGCTGATAATCCTTTCTGAAGAACGTGTTTACCGTGATATGCTATTCCGTCTGACATAGTGCTTGCCGCTAGGCCAATTAGTTTCTTCGATTTTTTCCTTTCTATAGCCCCAACGCCTTTTGCTCCTCCAATTAGTGTATTTGCCGCTTTTCCTATGCCGCTCACAGATGCTTTTGTAAATTGTGACGCCCCTACATTTGATTTTTTCAATCCATGTTCAACTTTAACGTCACCACCTAAACCTATCGTGCCAGATACATCTACTGGAATTGTTACTCCTATGTCTCCATAAAAAATCATTCCTCCTGCAATATATTGCGCTATTTCTGATCTATTGTTTTCAGAAAACACGTGAACGCATTCGTATGCTACAAGCATTTGCATGATTTTTCGAAGTAGAAATGTCGTTTTATATAGTGGATTCTCATTGTAATTAATGTTTCTGTTAACTAGCTCTTGTTCTATATAAAAACATTGGTTGATTATATTTCTGTATATTGTTGGCTTGTCACTTATAGAAGTGTTTGATGTTGTTATTACTTCTAAAAGGTTATTCATTTGTTCTAGCCGTAGTTGATTAAATATCTTAGAATCTGCGCTATTATTAAATTGTGAGTCCTTTATACATTCATACAGTATGTAGAAAATAGAGCACAATGTTTTTGGCTGACTAATTTCTACTTTTATTATTTGCCCTTCTATACCACTATCTAAAACAGGAATATTTGCCTCACTGAGAAATTTCATTGTATCTCGGAGAGATGTTTCATACGTATATTCAGATGATTTATCAATGTATTGTTGTAGATTTGTCTGCTTCGTTTGTGCTACACATTGGGCGACAATTATAGTATATACTGAGGTCAGTGCGAATTTATATATATTCATTGCATGTATAATAGAAAATTCTCTACATCATATCAAAAATATATTTATATACTATTAATATATAGATTGATTGCAATATTTATATGCTTTATTGCAATGCTAACACAGCTTGTATCATGACAATGAATTATTTTGTCTTCATAAAAAAATATTTTTTGAATTTTTCGATAAATGTATTGTTTTTTAATAAAATTGGTTTATTATGTTACGTAGGAAGGCGTTCTTGTTCGCGATGCTGTTTAGCCTAGAGACCTGTTTTTATTATAGGGGGCTGGCTCTGCTAAAATCGTGGTTTTAGTATATGGCTCCCACCTTAGTCTTGGTCGTCTAAGGAATATATTTAGCTGGTCGGCATGAAGGCTTTCCTTTTTGTTTATCTTTAGTGTACAATTGAGTGTTATTTTTTGGGATCTGTTATGAATAGCTCTGCTGATCGCTATATTTTTTTTGATGAAAATAATGTCTTCATGAAGATAATAAGACACGAGATCACATCTGATATAATTTACGAAGATGATTACGTAATTGCAATTAAGGATATTAATCCGAGAGCAGAGATACATGTTTTAGTCATTTCGAAAGGGGAATATGTAACATTAGACCATCTTATCGGAAAAGGCAATTTTAATGAAGTTTGCGGGTTCTTTAGTGGTTTAAATAGCGTATTAGATGTTCTTGGCGTAAAAAAAACTGGGTACAGATTAGTGACGAATGCTGGTAAAGGAGGCCATCAAGAGGTAATGCATCTGCACTTTCATATTCTATCTGGAAATGGAGTCCCAGTACATTGATTTTTGTACTCGTAGCTCAGATGGATAGAGCGCAACCCTCCGGAGGTTGAGGTCGTGGGTTCGAATCCCGCCGAGTACACCATTTGCTTTGCTATTGATTGGCGTTCTTATAAGTAATATTTTAATTGCGTGTCCAATTAATGAAGTAATCTATTTTAAAATTATTTAGTTTTAATCTGCATTTTATTGCACATTGAAAATAAATACGTTTGATTTCAAAGATATATAGTGTACAATTAATATCACTGTTTGGTGGAGTTTTTTTATGCAAATTAAAAAAAACTTATTTTTATCTATTTTTTGTGCTTGTCTTGCTTGTTCTGAATTCGTTAGTGCAGAAGATGATATAGTTGCTGCTCCAGCATATACTAAAGTGGAGCCAAATTCAGAGTGGGATAGGTATATTTCTGATTCTGCTACTTCTATAACGGAATGGAAAAGATGGTGGCAATATTTGTCTTTGAAAAAGCCTACGAAAATGGCATGGATTAATGGTTTAAACATTTGGATATATCCAAAGAATGAGATCTGCCGTTCCATGTATGTCAGAGGTATTTATGATCCTAATATGGCAGTATTTGTTCAGGCATTTCTGCCGAAAGGTGGTGTTTTGCTCGACGTCGGAGCAAACATGGGGTATTTTTCTTTGATCGCTGCAAAGTTTGATAGCTTGTGTAAGGTGATAGCTGTAGAGCCAAGTTCTCGTGATTATAAAAGGCTTGTCCAAAACGTAGAGTTAAATTCACTTAGCGATAGAGTAAAATCTGTTATGATCGCTGTTGGCGATAGACTCGGAAAAAAAAATATTCAAATTGCGCCAGAAGAGAGGAATGGTTTGAATACTTTAGGTACAGGTTTTGCTTACAAGGGTATAGAAAAAGAGACTGTTGAGGAAGTTAATGTTACTACGATTGATTCAATCGTTAATGGTGAGGGATTGGATCGTGTTGATGTCATCAAGTTAGATATTGAAGGTAGTGAGGTGAGAGCTCTCGAAGGGGCTAGAGATACGATAAATTCTTATCGTCCTGCAATTATAGTCGGAGTGAATAGTGACGCTTTGGTGAAGAGTAACAGGAGTATCAGAGACCTTGAAAATATCGTTGCAGAATTAAATTATGATATGTATAAGAGAAATACTGAAGAGTTTGGATTGAAAAAAATAGATTCTTTGGTAGGCATTAAAGGCGAGGTTGTTGTTTGTTTACCAAGGGAGAGAACTGAAATCCCTCAGTTTCCTAATGAA
>CAYLKK010000039.1:0-7126 GCA_964384495.1 uncultured Alphaproteobacteria bacterium | reverse complement strand
GAAAGTGTTAAGGATTAAAAAACAGAAGTCGGACGGAGTATTACTTTAATCTGCCATAATATGCGAAATATGATTTTTGTTGTTCCAACGAAATGGATTACAAGATTTTGGTATAATGTTTTTATTCATTTTACTTGTTCTTCTTTAATTGGCTGAGCTAAGTCTACTAACGTTTCGGCTCTCGTTTCATTTATAATTTTCGAGCTGAAACGCTTTACATCATCTGAGTGACCTTTGATGTATAAAATTTCATTTTTTATTTTAGCTGTTATGCTGTAAAAACAACCAGAAATGATATGTTTAAAAACTATTTTTACAGAATCGTCTTGTTCGTTTATCTCTGCATATGCTCCAGTATTTTTAGCAATATTTAGTAAAACTTGCTCTGTTATCTCCGAAAACTTCAATTTTTCTTTATTTAAATCGATGCATATTTCTACTATATGTTCTGACGATTTTTTATCCATGCAAAATAGAGCTCCGTAAAATACAAAAAAGGAACCTACAAATAAATCATTATCAAATTTCACATATTGAATATAAGGAAATAATAACAAAACAAAAATTGAATTAGCGATAATGAGCCGTTTATAACTGTGAGTAAGATCTTGCAGTAGAGAAAAAGCAAACAATGTAGGAGAAATTAAAACTAATAGCATAAAATAGCTGCATTAGGGAGTAATGTTTTACAATATGCATATTCTCTTGTAATACAAAGAAGAAGCATGCAACAGATTCCATACAATCCAATTAGTAGCTGTTTCAATCTCATATTGTTAAATTATCAAATTCTGCAATGATTATAACATTTGTAGGTTAAGAATCTCTTTCCCTTCAAGAACCATAAGGTCATTAAAATCTGTTGGATTGGTTGCTTCACTTGCAAGATTTATGAATTCTGCTACGAATTAAATCATTTGGAATTATCTCGTACAAATGTTTTAACTCAGGTCCATAGTCTTCTCCAGTAAGAATTAAGCGAATTTCATGGAATAACGCTTTCCCTCGTCTGTTAGTTTTTTCTTTTAAATCTGATATAAAATCATCCCATGCGCTAGTTAAATTAAACGCATCATACAAAACGGCGGCAAATTCTTTGTCATCCGTTACATAGTCAACTACTGAATCTAAATAACATATTTTCGCCCATTTTTTAGCATCATAAATCGAATTTATATTACTCTTTATCGAATCCCAAAAAAACTGCAATTCGCTTTCATCTAAACCCAAGTTTAAACTACCTAATATATCTGCTATTCTGCATGCAACATCTTTATAGCTATATGTAGCAATAATTTTTTTGGACATATTATAAACATTTTGCAAATCGAATTTTGAAGATGATAAAGCTATTTTAGAAAAATCGAATTTTTCTATTACAGAGCTTAATGTATCTCCACTTTCATACTGATATGCTCCAGAAATACCTGCTAAAACACTCCATATTGCCATTGGTTCAACGCCATTTTCTATTAATGCACATATACTATATTTAGACGATTTTCTCTTCGACACCTCCTCTCCATCTGATGCAGCCATCAAAGGGACATGTCCAAAAACAGGCATGCTACCTGATAACGCCTTAAACAGCTGGATTTGAGCTCCAGTATTTGTGATATGATCGTCTCCTCTAATAATGTGAGTAATGCCGAGATTAACATCATCGACAACAGATGCAAATGTGTATGTATACGACCCATCAGGCTTTATTATTACTGGGTCACTTATAGAATTTATTTTTACTCCTATATTCCCGTGAATCATATCATCCCATTTTTCTGTAATATTGCGATCTAGAGAGAAGCGCCAGTGTGCTGGATCGCCATTTCTCAATTTTTTCTCGATTTCATCTTCTGAGAGATATTTTCGTTTATACACTGGTGGCTGTTTGTTTGCTAGTTGAAGTTTTCTAGCCAGCTCAAGCTCTTGCTGTGTTTCAAAGCATGGATAAACTAATTTTCTTTCTTTTAGTAGTTCAAATGCGTCTGCATAGCTGTTCAAGTTTTGTGATTGAACAACATATTCATCGTAACTGAAACCAAGCCAGTGCATATCTCGTACTATTTGTTCTTCATATATTTTTTGAGACCTTTGCAAATCTGTGTCATCTATTCTTAACAAAAAAATCCCACTATTTTTTCTCGCAAAAATATAATTTAAAATCGCTATTCTTATATTCCCTACATGCAGAACTCCAGTCGGAGATGGAGCGAATCTAACTTTTACAGACATACTTAAAAACCAATTTTTTACATTATATGCTCATAATACAAAAATCTCAAACTATAATAATAGCGAAAAATGTTCCAGCAAATTTAAAATACGCGTTAAATGAAATATCGAATTGTATGACCTCTAATTATCAGTATATCGTTCGAATTCTGTTTTTAATCTGCGCATGGTCAATTTTTTTAAAAATGTGCTTGCGTATTCACAGGCAATAGTGCATACTTTTGCCAAAGTTATTTTTGGATGTTTGATGAGTAAGAAAGGTATCTTTTTTTCAAAGGTTTGTTGTCGTATCAATTTTGCATTGCTTTGTTATTCGTATGCATTATGCGTGTTTGCGGAAGACGTAGCTGAGTCTGTGAAAATAGTGAGCGATCCTATCGAGAAAAAAATAGAAAAGTCTGAAATATCAAATGAGTCTAGTAAATGCGCTCCAGACTATTTTGTGAATTTTACTTATCAGCATGTGAGAGAGAATAATTACTGTTGGGGGCCGAAAAATTACAGCGCATTTGGTGTTACACCAGTCGTTAATTTCGGAAATTTTTCTTTGTGCGCAGATCAAATTTTTGGAAGGTCTGAAGCGTTCATCGGGCCATTAGCTAATAATTCTCCGTTAGCTGAGTTGGAGAGTAAACTGCATAAGACTGTGTTGAGAAGTAACCTGCAAAAGAAAGATGTTAAGCGTGGATGGAGTAAACTTAGCTATGATAACTCCAAAAGCGGATATGTAGTTTCTTGCGGTGATGTAGTTCCTAGATTAACGTTTGGCCCAATGCAAGGAATTCCTGGCGCCGGTATTTCTATCTACAGAAGTAATTATTCCGACAATACCAAAAAGCTTGTAATTAATGCTCAGACCCCAATAATAATACATTATCCTTCGAAGATCGAGATTAAAAAAAATGGTTCTACAATTCAAACAACATTTTTAGAATCTGGTATATACTCAATATTTAATCTTGCTCCAGAAGCGAGAGTTTGGGATGGATGCGAAGTTAAAATATCTGATCACATCAATAGAAGTTATACGTTTGTTGTAGATATGCACGCAGATAAGAAACCTGTAAAAAGTGGAGATTATGCTTTTGAATTTTATGCTGCTGCTCCGAGGAAATTCTATAGTTTAGATCCATATAGAAACAATCATGAACACGAAGTAACAATGAATGCAGCAATCAAGCGAGGATTGTCTGACAATATTACAATGTCTGCTGCTATGCAAACATACAAGAAAAATCTAATTGCATTATTTGGGGCTTCTGTCGATACAAATATTGGTTTAATTAATAACAGTGTTGGATTCAGCTCTAACTCAGACGAAAGAGAATTTAAAAATGGGCTAGCTACAAGAAATGGAGCAACTTATGAATTTTATTTTAGGCCTAAAGAAACTCCTTTAGGTTCTTTTGATATATTTGTTAATACCGCTAGTAAGGGGTATAGCAAATTAGGTAGAAATTATGTGAATGCTTATGAATGCCTAATCGCCAACGCTCAGTCGTTAGGCGTTGCTCAGGCAGATATTGACAAAGTGTTGGCTGGTGTATGTAGTGAATCACGCAAAATTAGGCTAAATATTCGTTATTTACCAGTAAGAATCTTTGAAAATCTTGTGATTGGTCTTGCTTATGACGCCGTTTGGTTAGATAGTGTTAAAACGCGTTCGTATGATATATGTTTCGATTTTGTCGCATCAAACAAACTTAATATTGCATTTGGGTTTGGATTGACAAAACGTGGAGGCATACAAGAACAAGATAAAGTCGCGTATCTTAGAAACCTAGTTAGAAGGCTGTATATCGCTTTATGCTATAAAGTGACAGATGAAATAGAATTTTCAAACTCGTATGATTATGATGCTGAAAGGATCAGTTGGTATTGTCTAAATTACAAGCCTAAAAAAATTAAAGGATTAGAATTAGAGTTTTCCCCTACGTTGTATAATGGTGCACACAAAAGGAAGGCTATTGCTTGGAAGTTTCAGTACAAGAGAGATTGGTTAGATATCCGTGTTGACCAGAGCATACTTCAAAGAACTACTAATTACTCTTCATATGGGCATACCAATAAACAGCGCATATTGTTTAATACATGCTTCAGTAACGGAAAGTTTTCCGCATTTAAGAAGACACATTATCTTGTAGATCATGCGAAAAGCCATAGCAAGTAGTTTTTGAAAATATTATTGTAAATAGAGGTTTTAAAATAAACCTCTTTTTATGGAATAAGTTTATGTCGTTTGTAATTGATGCTAAGGGAGTTGCTAAAGTTGTTTTAATCATGATGCATGGCTTTGGTACGTCTGCTGAGGATTTTAAAGATTTAGCTATGTATATTTCTGCCAAATGTAATAATGTAGAAATACATGTGTTAGATGCATTTGAAGAGTTAGATGGGCCTAATTGTAGAATGTGGTTTCCATTAACTGTCGATGAATGTAGTGCTTTATTTAGAACTCAAGAAGACCAAAAGAATACGTTAAATAAGTGGAAAGAAAGAATAGCAATACCTACAGTAAAATTAGAGGAATACATAAACAAAATCATGGCAAGTAATCGGTCATTTAATATGAAAAATATAATTTTGGCTGGCTTCTCCCAGGGAGCAATGATGGCTTTGCATGTTGGGTTAAAAAATAGCGTAGGATGCGTCGTATCATTTTCTGGGGTTTTACTTGACGATAAGGTCGTTAACGATCGCTCAACTACTAATGTATTGATAGTACATGGAGGGAAAGATGACGTGCTACCAATAGAAAATATGAAATTTTCGTGTAGAGCTTTGTTTTCGTCTAAAATTAATTATGAAGTTCATATAGAAGATAATATGCAACATTCGATCAATGATAAGTGTATAAAAAAAGCTGTTGAGTTCATTAATAAATATACATCCGAACTACTCTAATATAAACAGAGTATATTCCATGCAACTTGTTTTTGTGTATGTATTCAGTTATAGTTATCTGGTAATGACGTTCTACTTAATGCCGATATAAAATTACTTAAATGTATAGGCTTGAGTAAAAATTCATCAAGCGCATCAAGAAGTTGTTGGTCCTTTATTTGATGGATTGAAATTCCTACAATTTGTAATTTTTGGGCTTTTTGCCTTATTTTTGTTATAGCAACACATAATGTATTATAATTTTCATTATCGCAATCTATTACAATTGCGCTAATATCTTGAGAAGTGTTTTTTACTGCATCTGTAATAGTTTCGCATGCAATTGTTGTGTATCCATTAGCTGCAAATACGTCTTCATACAACTTCTTCTGAAATTCATCATTTGTTACTAATATCGCATTTTGCTTAAACAATTCAGCCTGCATAAAATTTACACTAAATGTACATGTATCAATCTAGGGTAATACTGTTAAAAAAAAATTAATTCACGATCTTGTTATACTGTCACGAATATTTAAGGCCATGGCTAGCGATCGTTAAAAAAATTAAATTATATATCAATAATATCCGATCCCTCGACTCTCCTCTCCAATATTTCGTTCGGATTCTGCTTTTAATCTGCGATCTGCATCTAATTTGCGTTATACGGTTGCAAAAAGATTGTGATTCTGGTAGTATACAGAGTATCTTTTGGGGTGTAGCCAAGTGGTAAGGCAGCGGTTTTTGGTACCGCCATTCGTAGGTTCGAATCCTGCCACCCCAGCCATTGTTCTATTCAGATGTGTCTTCCGATATATCTATACTACGATTTCTGTGGTGTATGGTATACGGTATGGTGGCCCCCAAAATCCGATTCCATTTGATATATACGTATGTGTTTTTAAATTTTTAAGTACGCTAGTTTCCCCATATAGCATTTGTGTTATAAAATTTATTGGAAATAGTTGCCCATTATGAGTATGTCCTGAAAGGTGTAGAATGACTCCTTTTTCAATTGATTCAGTCATTCCGTCTGGTTTGTGATCTACAACGACAATGTCTTGTTTGTGGTTTTCCCATTCTGACATTTCATCTTTGAGGATTCTATCTATACTTTTTCTATTTGTGATTGATGGATCAAGTCTCCAAATAATCTTGTATTCCTTCATATCGATGCATTTGTCTTCGAGTAATTTAATTTTTGCTTCTCTTATTGGGTTCATGCTTTTTTCTAAACCTGAATATACTTCATGATTTCCTAAAACTGCATATGTAGTGTACAGCGTCGAAATGTATGTATGAAATCGTGTTTGTAAATTGAAAAAACAAATTTATCTATAGTGTCACCTCCAAGAATTACGATATCTGGGCTGGTTTTTTGATTAATTTGATTGTTTTTTGTAAAATGACTTTTGTTTGTATATTGCCAACATGTAAATCTGATAAGAAACAGATTTTTTAAATTGTTTTTGCCTGGAATTCTTATATATTTTAGTATTGGAGATCCAGCGTTTTTATAGCCGTAACATAATAGAACGCAAATTAATAGTAAACCTATAGATAAAAATTTTTTACATTCAATTTTATGTTATGAATATTCTCCAAAGCATATAAGTTATAGAAAGATAGGATATGAAACCTATATAAAAATAAGAGAAAAACACACGTATTGATTGAGTTCGAAAATCGAGATACTGCATTTAATGAGAGAGAAAAAGTAAAAGTTAAGGCAGATTCTAAACTGCCAAATAATGTTGATTTCGTAAGTGCTTTTATATATTTTGCTGCTATGTATCCTGCAATTGTTGTAAAAAGAAGCGATAAGAAAAAACATTTTGTCACATTTTGTATATTATTCGTAGATTATACATTTATGCATAGTTTTTGTATCGGTATTTTTAATAATATTTTCCATCTTTTGACAAGATATTGAAAGTGGTTGGAGATATTGGTGAGGGGGAAGTGTTGTATGTGATGAGTGAAGGTGGTTAGGGTAGGGGGGATGGGAAGG
>CAYLKK010000038.1:0-7261 GCA_964384495.1 uncultured Alphaproteobacteria bacterium | reverse complement strand
TTATATTCTGATAGATAAAATGGTAGAGACAGATAAAAAAGTGAGTTTTATGAAAGATTATAAAATATTGGCTTTTTCGGATAAAATGTCTAAAATAAATAGAGACAACCTGGTAATTTTTCTAAATAAAGATAGGCCTTCTGAAATCTTTTTAGATGTTCATGATCATAATGCAACAGTTACTAGGCAAGCAGATTTTACAGAAATTTTGTTTCATGAATTGTGCCATGTCATGCATTACATGTTTGTTGGATTAGATCAGTATAAAGGACGGTATAAATCTCAAACTTGTATAATTGCAACATTAAATAAGGTATCGGTTCCTGCTTGGAAAAACGATGAAGAGTTATATACAGTTACTGGGTTATCTATTGATGATTCTACGGGAAAAATATCTTATAACCCAATAAATGAAAACGCATTTGCAAATGAGTTAGGATTGAGTGTCAGGGAGGTATATGATAAGCCAAAAGTGTTCTTTAGTTACTGTACATTATTAAATGAATTATATAAACATATCGGCTTTTATGACTGATTAACAGCATATTAATACAGATTGTATAACGTATCTTCATAATTGTTTGGAGTAGTATAAATGCGTAAATTATTAATGATATTTTTTATATGTCTTTTTTATTTATCGACAGCATGTAGGGATCAAGAAGTCCACACACTTAAATTAGGGAAAACTGAAATATGTATGAGAGACGTTTTATACTTAGAGCCAGGAAAAGATGTTGAGTGTGTTACGAATTTTATTCGAGGTGACTATGTAAGCTATTCAAAGATTCTTCATTCTTTAGTTTGGTGTAATTTTCCTCCAAATAGTTTAAATGATTATTTAGAAGGAAAAGAGAATCCATTTAAGTTTCTAGAGGCATGCTCTACCAATAAACTTGAAGAATTTTGTATGGCTACGTCATATTTAGCTAGAAGCAATGAAGTAGTTTCTTTTTACATTTGCTTCTACGACGATATGGTCAATGACAAATCTGTATATTGCGAACAACAAGATTTAGCAAGTATTGAGTCAATTTTATATTCTGAAGCTAGAGAATTTTTCCCATCGTATTCTACATTTTATTATTTACCTTATGAAATGTTGGTATTAAGAGCATCATATGTATATGGTAACATAAATTTAGGCGAATCACGATTAGAGCAAATAGAAAAGTTTTTAGAATTTGATAAATTTTATAAAAAATATATTAGAGTTCGAGCAAATCCGGAAATAGAGATTGAATCTAAGAAACATAAGTACTCTCTGCCTGATATGATTAAACATGATGATATTTTATTAAAAATGGCAGATGATTTGTTGAGAGAGATCCGTGAATCTGGGGGTAATTTGCATGAGGATTTTATAAGGTTTAAAGAAGCAATAGACGAAGGAGATTTATTTAAAGCTATAAAATATCAGTATAAAGATTCTGAAATAAAAATTCTTCCTATGCGTACGTTTGTCTGATACTTGGATGTCATAAGTTGATAATAGTTATGTAGTTGTTTCAGTTTTTGTATTAATGGTTATTTACATTGATTGTATAGCCAAATAAACGCGTGCGTCCCGCGTATTTCCGCGCGCGTTTAACTTCTGGAAATATTAATTGAAATTAGAATTTTAATGAAAAGTCATATGTAGTAATGGCTTTTTATATTTAAACAGTTTTCAAAAAAATCAAGAAATCGCAAGCAAAAAGTATACAGTCTCAATTGAACAAATAACTCTAACACTCGATATTATTTAGCTAGAATGATTAGACGAAGCGAGGTCGTATCAAAATCTGCGTTCTTAGATAGGATCTCTAAATATGCTATATTTAACTGAAAACTCTCGAATATACATGAACTTATACAGCAATTATTTTTTGGGAAAATAATATCGTTTTGTGATACAATGCATAGGTGTTTATTTATGTCTACAGGTATATTAAAAATGAGAAGCGTTGGTAATCAATGGCCAAAGCGCAATATAGCTCATCGCTATGCATTGGCTTTATATAATGCCACGATGAAGCTCACATCACATGAACGAGAAAAAATTTTTGATGACGTTGAATATTCTAGAGCGTTTTTTGCAAGGATGTCTACTATGATTTTTGCAAAAGCTTGTTTTATTAAGAGATTTGCCTTTCTTATGCTCTCTGAGCTTAACAATGAATTAAAAAGTCACAAAATATTTTATAATTTGCTTTCTACTATTGTTGAAAATGGACGTTTCGATATAATAAAAGAAATCTTTGATGATTTCACTTCTATGCGAAACTACAAAGATCATACAGAAAATGTCGTTATAACGTCGAATTACATTTTACCTTCGGAAAATAAAACGCGCATAGAGAATAGCATAAGAGCTGAGATTGGTGAAGATGTAAATATTGAATTTGTTTATGAAAAAGCAAACGATTCATCGTATGGGTTCACTATTCAGTATAATGGAAAAATTTTAGATTACTCATCTAAAACACAAATTCACAGATTATTAAACGATTTACAGGTGTGGCAATGAATATAAAATCATCAGAAATTATTTCAGCTTTGTATGAGCGAATTAATGGATTTGACCCGATCCCGGATGTAGTTGAGGTTGGCGAGGTGTTGTCTATTGGTGACGGCATAGCTAGAGTATATGGACTAAATGATGTACAAATGGGAGAAATGGTTGTTTTCGACTCAGGTGCACGTGGTTTAAGTTTGAGTCTATGCAAAGATACTGTAGACGTGGTTGTTATGGGGGGAGATAGAGGTATCCATGAGGGAATGCGTGTCCGTAGATCTAAAAAAATCATGGAGGTTCCAACTGGCGAAGGATTATTAGGTAGAGTCGTAGATGCGTTAGGTAATCCAATAGACGGCAAAGGACCGTTGCAAAACCCAGCGTACAGTGCTATCGACATTAAGGCTCCTGGAATTATAGATAGAAAGTCTGTATCTGAGCCTATGCAAACTGGATATAAGGCAATAGACGCGATTGTTCCAATAGGTAGAGGTCAAAGAGAGCTAATTATTGGTGACAGACAGACTGGAAAAACAGCACTCGCAATAGATACTATAATTAATCAGAGAAAGGCTTTTGAAAGTGGTGTAGAATCTGAAAAATTGTATTGTATATATGTGGTTATAGGTCAGAAAAGATCCTCAGTCGCTCAAATAGTCAAGACATTGAATGAATTCGGTGCTATGCCTTATACTACTGTCGTTGCAGCAACTGCATCAGATTCAGCTTCAATGCAATATTTAGCGCCTTATGCTGGTTGTGCGATGGGAGAGTATTTCAGAGACAACGGGAAACATGCTCTTATAATATATGATGATTTATCTAAACATGCTGTTGCATATAGACAAATGTCTTTGTTACTACGCAGATCGCCTGGTAGAGAAGCATATCCAGGAGATGTATTCTACTTGCATTCGAGGTTATTAGAGAGAGCCGCTAAGTTAAGTGATGAAAAAGGAGGAGGGTCCCTCACTGCTTTGCCTATAATTGAAACTCAAGCTGGAGATTTGTCTGCTTACATACCAACAAACGTAATTTCTATCACAGATGGTCAAATTTTCTTAGAAAATGATTTATTCAATAAAGGTATTCGTCCAGCTATAAATGTTGGGCAATCTGTAAGTCGTGTTGGTTCTGCAGCTCAGACAAAATGTATGAAACAAGTGGCAGGAAAAATCAAGCTTGAACTTGCACAATATCGAGAAATGGCTAGCTTTGCTCAATTTGCATCTGACCTTGATAATTCAACTAAGAAATTAATCGATAGAGGCGATAGATTGACAGAGTTGCTAAAACAGCCGCAATATTCTCCTTTATCTATTGAAGAACAAGTTATAGGGATATTTATAGGTGTACATGGTTATTTGGATTCAATTCCAGTAAAAGATGTTTGTGCTTTTGAAAGGTTTGTAATTAGTAAAATAAGAATAGAGCATAAGGAGATACTTTCTGAAATTAGGCAAGAAAAAATTATTCAAGCTGAAACAGAAAAGAACATGCAAAGTATCATAGAGGGATATGTTCATGATTTCTTAAGCAATAAAGAATCTGGTACTTTTTAGTTGGTGATTTAAATGGCTAATCTCAGAGAATTAAGAGATAAACTAAATACAGTCAAGTCAACACGTAAATTGACTGCTGCTATGAAGTTAGTAGCTGGTGTAAAATTAAGAAAGTCTGAAATAGCAGCATCTGCTTCAAAAGGCTATAGTTGTGGGTTAAAAACAATAATGTCTAGTATTAGGCAAGATTTTTTAGATTATAAGCCTGAAGCTTTAATAGGAAGAAATGATGCGAAAGTAGAACTAATAATTGTGTTTTTTTCAGATAAAGGCTTATGTGGTGGTTTTAACTATAACTTAGTCAAGGAAGCGAAAAACGCAATAAATTTAGCGCGTGAGAACAACAGAAAAGTTCAACTCTTGTGCATGTGTCAAAAAGCATATGACACGTTAAAGCCCATTATTAGTGAAAACAATGATTTGTTTTTATTTAACGATGCAAAAAAAAACGATATCTCTTATGAAAATGCTAAACTAATTAGTGATTATGCTTTAAACAAATTTGATTCTGGCGAAGTAGATCTTGTTACTTTGGTTTATACTAAATATTCTTCAGCAATGAGCAAAAATGCAGTTACAGAACAAGTTATTCCAGTTTTACAAGATATAGCTAGATCGAGTGACTCAGTGACGATTATAGAGCCTAATGAAAAACAAGTTTTAGATGAATTAATTAGTTGCAATCTCACTGTTCAGATTTATCAAGCGTTGTTAGAGAATTATGCTAGTGAACAAAGCGCTAGGATGGTCGCTATGGATAATGCGACAAGAAATGCTGATGAAATAATCAGCAAGCTAAGTTTAAAATACAATAGATTGAGGCAGTCGATGATAACATTAGAATTAGTAGAGGTTATCTCTGGTGCAGAATCGCTTAATCAGGAGTAAAAAATGCAAGATCAAACTAAACAAAATATAGGTTATATTTCTCAGGTTTTGGGAGCTGTTGTTGATGTAGTTTTTGATGAAAAATTACCAGCAATTTTAAATGCACTTGAAGTCGAGTTAGACGGGAAAAAATTGGTTTTAGAAGTAGCTCAACAATTAGGTGAAAATACTGTTCGAGCGATAGCTATGGATACAACAGATGGGTTAGTTAGACATCAGGCAGTCATAGACACAGGAAAAATGATTGAAGTTCCAGTCGGGAGAGAATTGCTTGGAAGAATTATAAACGTTACTGGTGAACCACAAGACGGGCGTGGGCCTGTAGACGCAAAGATGAAATTACCTATACATAGAGAGGCTCCAGCTTTTGTAGAACAATCAACGGAAAGTTCTGTTTTGG
Source organism: uncultured Alphaproteobacteria bacterium (assembly GCA_964384495.1). Classification (GTDB taxonomy): domain Bacteria; phylum Pseudomonadota; class Alphaproteobacteria; order UBA3830; family CAYLKK01; genus CAYLKK01. Next base: position 1,914 of record CAYLKK010000038.1, on the reverse strand, counting down.
TTACTGGTATAAAAGTTGTCGATTTGTTAGCACCTTACGCTAAGGGAGGAAAAATCGGGCTTTTTGGCGGAGCCGGAGTTGGGAAAACAGTACTAATAGAAGAGTTAATAAATAACATAGCAAAAGCTCATGGTGGCTTTTCTGTATTTGCTGGAGTCGGAGAGCGTACGAGGGAAGGTAACGATTTATATCATGAAATGATGGAAGCAAAGGTTATAGATTTAGAGGGAGGAAAATCGAAAGCAGCTCTTGTTTATGGCCAGATGAATGAACCGCCAGGAGCTAGGGCAAGGGTAGCTTTAACTGGTTTAACTTTGGCTGAGTATTTTCGTGACCATGAGCATCAGGATGTTTTACTTTTCGTTGATAACATTTTCAGGTTTACTCAAGCCGGTTCTGAGGTTTCCGCGTTGCTTGGACGTATGCCATCAGCAGTTGGTTATCAACCTACTTTGGCTACAGATATGGGAGAACTGCAAGAAAGAATTACTAGTACTTTAAACGGATCTATTACAAGCGTTCAAGCTATTTACGTTCCTGCTGACGATTTGACAGATCCAGCTCCGGCAACGTCATTTGCTCACTTAGATGCAACAACAGTGTTGAGCAGACAAATAGCTGAATTGGGAATTTATCCTGCTGTTGATCCTTTGGATTCGACGTCAAACATGCTATCACCAAGAATAGTTGGAGAAGAGCATTATAATGTGGCTCGTGATGTCCAAAAAATCTTACAAACTTACAAATCGTTACAAGATATTATCGCAATCCTCGGTATGGATGAGTTGTCAGAGGAAGATAAATTAGTTGTTGCTAGAGCGAGAAAAATACAGAGATTTTTGTCTCAACCATTTCATGTAGCAGAAGTATTTACAGGTATTAAAGGAACGTTCGTAAATTTAGCAGATACAATTGGCGGCTTCAAATCGATTGTTTCTGGCGCATGTGACCACTTGCCAGAAAGCGCCTTTTACATGGTTGGGACAATTGAGGATGTTTATGAAAAAGCAGCTAAAATTGGAGCTAGTGTATAAGTATGTACGTCTCAGTTTATGCAATAGATAAGACATTAATTTCAGTGAAGAATGCGAAAAGTGTAAGTTTACCTGGAGCTTCAGGTAGATTTTGCGTATATCCAAATCATGTATCAATGATTTCTGCGCTTCAAAAAGGAAAAATTGAAGTTATGTATCTAGAAGGGAAAATTGAAAAAACAAAAGGAATAGAAATTGAATCTGGCTTTTTCTCTGTTAAAAATAATGAAGCTATTGCTGTAGTTAAAGTATAAAAGTTATGCAAACATTTAAATCTGTTTTTGATGGAAATTGTGAATTTTTAGCAGGAGTGCAAGATATAGAGCAAATTCCAGCTTTTAATATTATAGTACCTGAAGTAGCTTTTATTGGACGTTCTAATGTCGGTAAGTCTTCTCTTATCAATGCTGTTACTGGCGTTGCTGGATTAGCGAAAGTTTCTAAAACGCCTGGTAGAACTCAGCAAATCAACTTTTTCAGCCTTAATAAACATGCTGTTTTAGCAGACTTACCTGGCTACGGATTCGCTTCAGTTTCGAAAAAGATGAGAAAGCAATGGGATGGATTGATTTTAGATTATTTAACTGGCAGACAGCAACTGAGACGCGCATTTCTATTAATAGACTCTCGTAGAGGGATAATGTCTACTGATGATCAAGTCATGAAAATTTTAGATGATGCAGCAGTCTCTTACCAAATAGTTTTAACAAAAATAGACGAAATTAAAGATAAAGATCTAATTATCACTAAAGTGAAAGAAAATGTTGAAAAATATATAGCCGTGCATCCTGATATTTTAATTACAAGTTCAGCTAAAAACATTGGGATAAAAGATATACAAAAAACTATTATGGATTTTATAAACGAGTAGCTTAGAGGC
>CAYLKK010000037.1:0-7317 GCA_964384495.1 uncultured Alphaproteobacteria bacterium | reverse complement strand
TCTCCTATACTTCACAAATTCAATCCTTCCGGTTGCCTTATTATAGCAAAGCTCTTGCATCTGATCGCTTAAGAGAATCAATAAAAATGAATATTGAATCTACGGTTAAATCTGTAGAGTTATGTAAAAAATCTGGGATACATAACATATTCTTAATTTCATCCAAACATGCAGAAAAAGCTATGAGTTGGCTAGGTGTATCACATAGGCTATCTGAACTATATGCGCAAAACATTGATTACAATTCAGTTGAAAAAGTTAGAATTATTCCTGTTAGATTACCTGACGACATCTATGAAACTACTGAACAATATGCATCTGACCCAAAAGAGACAGCATGTATACTCATGAACTTTATTGCAAATATTTCGAATAATGAAAAATATAAAAAAGGCAGAGTATACAGTATAAATCCTACATATCATGTTGATATTGTTGATATCATTGCATTAAAAGAAATTCTACACTTAGCGCACACACACTCAAACGTAAGTGAAACAGGCGAAAGTTTTAATCCAATAAACGAAAAATCACAAAAATATACATGTGAAGGCGTAACTTATATAGACTTCAAAAAGAAAGGGAACTTCGATTTATCTGAATTAAATATGATTAGTGCTTCTAAATCGATTAGAGATTTACTCGATATATTCTTACCGAGCTTATATGAAAAAGTTTAGCATAAGCATTTATGTATTAATTTTATAATTATGTTGGAAGAAAAAAAATAGGCTTCTTATTCGTTTTTGAAATAGTCAACAATTTGGCTCACAAATTTATTTTAATGGTTGCGTTTTTTGCATTTTGCCTCAGATTTGCGCTACATTGAAACTTTGCAGAGGTATTGCACTCGCGGTTTTTTCATAGTAGAACGACTATATGTAACCAAAAGAAAAATTTTTCCAGATTAAGTGGAGTAACTTTATCAGAATTTTTAGAGATTGTGAGAAAGTGCAGATTAAAAACAGAATATCTGATGGTAGAAGATAGTATTAACTTTAATGGTACTACGTGTAAAACAACACAGTAGAGAAAACTAATGAAATTTCTAAAGTCTTTTTATAAATAAAAAGCGGTTATTAGCTCGAACCGACAACCGCTTTGCCATAATAAAAAATATTATTTACCGGAACCAAACCAACGCTTAATCTTATCAAAGAATCCCTCTGACTTTTCCGTTTGATCATCAGCAACTGCTTTTTTTTCTTCTGAAGAATCAGATTTTGTAGATTGTTCTGCGGTAGACGCGACAGTTGCGACACTTTCAGACCCCTTATCTGTTACCACGCTATTCTCTGAAGTAGTTGGCTCCTTTGCAACAGCAGAATCATCATCTTCTAGTATTAATTTTACTATATCTACAACCTTTCCACTATTCGTAGTTGTCGTAATCTTGTTTTTAGCGACAAGAGTCTTCAACAATTTATCCATTTCAGTCCTTAACACTTTGGCTTCAATTTCTCTGCGAACTTTATCATATTCTTGTGGCTGCATATGAACTCTTTTACCTACACCTAAAATATGGTACCCCATAGGTCCCTTAATAGGCTCTTTGATATAGTCATTTTCTTTAAGTGTAGCCAATATCCTCATATTGTCTGGAAGATCGGAAATTGCTACAGTCTCCTCTTCGCCACCTTTATCTTTAGAAGGAGCAATACTGTGTTTCTTAGCTAGGTCAGCAAACTTTTCTCCAGCTTTTAATTTTTGCATAACTTCCTTCGCTGTTTTTTCATCTTTTACAGCTATACTCAAAATTTGGATTCCCTCCTTTGGAAAGCCTTTTTTATATTCATCATACTCAGCTTTGCACATATCTTCAGTTATTCTAGCAAATACGACTTTCTGCATATAAGCTCTTGCTATAAGCTGATCAGTCATTGTTTTGATTTGATCCTTTATTATTGGATCATCTTGTACACCTATATTTTTCCCTTCATTCACAAATAAAGCTTCAGTTAACTTCCCCTTACAAATAGCCTTTAAGAACGCCTCCTCAGCTTTTAAATCACCGTCTTTACCACGAACAGACACAGCAGCTCTACTTACATCATTGATAAAAGATTGCCAATTAATATGATTTGTTCCGACCAGGACTGTACGAATATCTTTCAAGCTTCCTAACAGTTGGCTACCCTCCTCCTTCTTAGCCTCATTTTTTTTGGCATCGGCCGATGTAACATTTCCCTCTGCATTTACCTTATCACCAACTTGAGTTACTGAATTCTCATCGGCGACTGCAACATTTTCTTCTACATTTCTCTTGCCCACGACTTGAGCTACTGAATTTTCAGCGGCAGTCTCGGCATTAACACAATCAAATAAGCCACAGTTAAATAAAGAAACTAAAACTGTGCTAAATAATATCTTTTTGTTCATATCACACCTAAAAAATCAAATAGAACACACACAACATCTACGCTAAGTTTTTCGAGGATTCTAACAAAAACCCAATAACATTGCAATTTCTCTAAAATGTTAGCTGAACTATAGCTAATATATTATTAATACAAAAGCTAAAGCCTAACAACAGCTGTAATTTCAGGAAAGTTAGTCTTCAATATAGGCTCTATCATTCCACTCATTGTTTCTTGGCCCCTAGAACAACAAGCACAAACGCCTTTTAACTCGACATACACAATTCCATTTTCAAACGATGATGCGACTATATCACCTCCATCGTTTTTCAGAATAGGCCGAATCTCAGATTCTAAGACTTCATTTACTTTTTCTAAAAAAGACTGACTCATTAAATATCATCCAATATAAAAAAATTACGCCAGCTAAACTGGCGTAAAACAGACAGATTAGAAATCGTATCCGCCACCCATACCTGCACCGTTTGGCATTGCAGGCATATCAGCTTTTGGCTCTGGCTTGTCAACTATTATGCATTCAGTGGTTGCCATCAAGCCAGCAATAGAAGCTGCACTTTGCAATGCGATACGAACGACTTTTACTGGATCAATAATTCCGGCTTTTACCATATCAGTATACTCTTCTTTTTGAGCATCATAACCATAAGATGTATTAGTCTGTTCAAGCAATTTTCCTACGACCAAAGAAGCATCAACTCCACAATTGTCAACTATTTGGCGTATTGGAGCGCTCAAAGCTTTCTCTAAAATTTGTGCGCCTAATTTCTGATCATTATTAACAAAAGTCATATTTTGGATAGCATTTGAACTGTACAATAAAGCTACTCCGCCGCCAGGAACGACGCCTTCCTCTACAGCAGCCTTTGTAGCACTAATTGCGTCTTCTACTCTATCCTTTCTCTCTTTAACCTCGACTTCTGTCGCACCACCGACTCTGATCACAGCGACTCCACCAGATAACTTAGCTAACCTTTCTTGCAACTTTTCTCTATCATAATCTGATGTACTTTCAGCTATATTATTACGAATTTGAGCACAACGACCACTAATATCTTCTTTATTACCTGCACCATCAACGATTGTTGTTGTATCCTTATCAATGAACACTCTTTTGGCATTACCAAGCATATTTATAGTAACACTATCCAATTTGATTCCCAAATCTTCGCTGATGACCTGTCCAGCTGTCAAAATAGCGATATCTTCCAACATAGCTTTTCTACGATCACCAAACCCTGGCGCTTTCACAGCAGCGACCTTCAAACCACCACGCAATTTATTCACTACCAATGTAGCTAAAGCCTCACCTTCTATATCCTCTGCGATAATTAACAATGGACGCCCAGATTGTGCAACTTTTTCAAGCACAGGCAACAATGGTTGCAAACCAGACAACTTCTTTTCATGAATTAATATGAAAGGATTTTCCAATTCACAGGTCATCTTTTCTGGGTTAGTGGCAAAATATGGAGAACAATACCCTCTATCAAACTGCATACCTTCTACAACCTCAAGCTCTGTCTCTAAAGATTTTGCTTCTTCTACAGTAATTACACCTTCTTTCCCGACTTTATCGATAGCTTTAGCTAACATATCACCGATTGAAGCATCTCCATTGGCAGAAATTGTTCCAATTTGAGCAATTTCATCATTTGTAGAAATTTTCTTAGCCATGTTTTTCAATGATGCAGTTACAACATCAGCAGCCATATCAATACCGCGTTTCAAGTCCATAGGATTTGCGCCAGAAGCGACAACCTTCATAGCTTCTCTACAAATAGCTTGAGTCAAAACAGTAGCTGTTGTAGTGCCATCACCAGCCAAATCATTAGCTTTACTTGCAGCTTCTTTAACCATCTGTGCGCCCATATTTTCGAACTTATCAGAAAGCTCTATTTCTTTCGCTACAGAAACACCATCTTTTGTGCACTTTGGCGCGCCAAAACTTTTTTGAATAACCACATTGCGGCCTTTAGGTCCAAGCGTAACTTTTACGGCGTTTGCGAGTAAGTCAACGCCTTTAAGCATCCTTGAACGTGCATCTTCTGAAAATCTTACATCCTTAGCTGACATAATTTATCTCCTAAAAATTCAAATACAAAATTAACCTAAAATTCCGAGAATATCAGACTCCTTCAGAATCACGTATTCTTCACCTTTAATTTTTACTTCTGTCCCGCCCCATTTAGCAAATAACACCTTGTCACCAACTTTAACATCTAATGGTCGGACATTTCCTTGTTCATTAATTGCACCAGATCCGACTGCTAATACTTCCCCAGATATTGGTTTTTCTTTCGCCGTATCTGGAATAATTATACCACCTGGACTTTTTTCTTCCTGCTCGATTTTTTTTATCAGCACTTTATCGTGCAACGGCCTAAAATCAATCATATTATTTCTCCTAAAAATTACACACTTAGCACTCTATGGTACTGCATTAATCGCAGTGTACACCAACATTATCATGTTGTCAACAACGACTGCAACTACTCAAAATTGAGTTAAATTTGAGCCAAAAATAATCACATACCAAACAATTCTATTAATTCCTTTTTATGAATCGAATCATCAAATCGATTTAATAATTTCATTGCATTAAATGATATTTCACGCAACTCTTCTTCTACAATTTTATCAATATTATGATGCCTCATCATATCGACAACTACACAAAAATTCTCAGTAGATGGCTTATTAAAATACAAAGAAACCAACCGTTTTTCTGACTCTTTCACATTTTTATACAATCGCATTAAAGGCAGAGTCACTATTCCATTCAAAAAGTCAGCTCCAACATCTTTTCCTAACTTATCTTTAGTCCAGAAATAATCTTTATAATCATCCAATATTTGAAAAAATTTTCCAAAAAGCACTCCATATGTATATACAATTTCTGAAGTTTCTACAGATAAGCGATTAATCAAACAAGCAGTTTTGCAAATTATTTCAAAAAAAACACCAGTCTTTAAGTGTATGTTATGATAGTACTTTGAGTCTATATCGTCTAGCCAAAGTGAATTTTCTATCATTTCGCCAGAAACTAAATTTCTACCAAGATCTGAAAAAAGTTTTACAAACTTCCATGACTTTATGTCTCTAACAAGATCCATTGATGTGCAAATTAAATAATCCCCAGCTAAAATGCTAAATTTAGAAGAATACAATGCTCTCAAATTTTTCTTACCACGTCTATAATCAGCCTCATCTATAACGTCATCATGAAAAAGAGTAGCTGTATGAAATAATTCGAATGCGGCTGCGACTTTTACTGGAACAACAACATCTGGATTAAGCAATTTTGTAATATGATAAAAAAAACGACTTCTAATATGCTTACCCATACAATTTTTTACATTTTCTACTATTGCTTTTTGAGCTCCTAAAATAGCACTTACTTCAGTGTCTTTGACTGCATTCAAAAATTGATCTACACAGTTTGCATTTTTATCATTTAATTGAATCATATAACTAAAAATTACTTAAAAATAGCATCAATATATTCATTAGGAACAAAATTCTTAATTGAGTTTACATCCTCACCAAAACACACAGCAGAAATTGGCAATTTAAAATCCTTTATAATACCAACAATAGCACCACCTTTTGCTGTACTATCTAATTTTGTAACAATTACGCTATCTATACCAACTGTTTTAGAAAATATCTCTATCTGAGTAAATGCATTTTGCCCTGTTATACCGTCAAGAACAATGACGGTCTCCTGCGGAACATCTTGATTATTTTTTTTAAGAACATTCTTAATTTTTAATAATTCTTGCATCAAGTCATCTCTTGTATGCAAACGGCCCGCTGTATCAATAATCAAAACATCGTTTTTACAGCTACATGCATCTTTATAAGCTTTGTATGCAACGCTAGCAGGATCAGCCTTCTCGTTACCTATCGTTATATCACATCCGATCTCGTTACACCAAAAAGCCAGCTGTTCAACTGCAGCGGCTCTGAAAGTATCGCATGCCCCTACTCTCACACTTAAATTATTATTTTTAAAATGATTAGCTAACTTCGCTATTGTAGTAGTCTTTCCATTACCGTTTACACCAGTTACTAAAATCACATACGGAACATCATGCAAATTCCTATCTAACAAATCTGATTTTTTGCTATTTAAAATTTGAAGCAAGTATTCTTTTACGTATAAATTTATATCTTTCGGCCTATTTTTTTTTATACTCTCAATTATTTCGTCAGTTACATCGACACCAAAATCTGCTTGTAAAAATACAGCTTCTAAATCATCAACTTCATTTAAATCTATCTTCCTAAACTTAGATAAAATCTTTTCTGATGTGTTAGAAACAGCACTTTTAATCTTAGAAAACAATCCCATTTTACTTCACCTTTGCAATCAGTTTCCCATCGTGATAATCAACACCAAACATATCGTAAGTACACCCTACTTGCAATATATCCTCTGTTTCAACAGACAAAAAATTATCAGTTTTTCCTGAGTGGTCTGTTTCAGCTAATACTGTCACTAAATTACCTACATAAGATCTAAGTTTTTCCTTTAGAATTTCATCAGAAATATGAATTAATTCTCTAGCTCTTTGACGCCTAATTTTTTTATCAACTTGGGGCATACATGCTGCAGCTGTCCCAGGCCTCTCTGAATATGGAAAAATATGACACAACTGTATATTACACTCTTTAATAAAATTATATGTATTTTTGAACATTTCATCAGTTTCTGTTGGAAATCCAGCAATAAAATCAGCTCCAAAGACAACATCATGTCTAACAGAACGAATTTTATTTATAAGATGTATAACTTGATCACGAGAGTGACGTCGTAACATACGACGTAAAATCATATCATCTCCAGATTGTATACTTAAATGAATGTGCGGCATCATTCTATATTCATCTTTAAATAATGCTATAAAATCATCATCTAAATCAGCAGGATCTAAAG
>CAYLKK010000036.1:0-7336 GCA_964384495.1 uncultured Alphaproteobacteria bacterium | reverse complement strand
AACACAACTTATACAATCACAGTCAATCAGTCTCAATTTTTACTGAACTAGGACAGATGTTTCTATTTTCGATAGAGCCTTTGTCTTGGCTGCAGTATGGTCTGCAGAGGGCCCCATTTAATCGCGTACCTCTTGAAATATATTAGAATATCTAGTATATTTTAAAGAGATGCGGGTGTAGCTCAATGGTAGAGCATAAGCTTCCCAAGCTTGAGACGTGGGTCCGATTCCCATCACCCGCTCCATCTCTTTTGAGCCAAAAATATGAATATTTCTTTAGAACAATCTGATCAAAATTTTTTTTTGAAGAGTGTATTTGCTTTTTTTGTTTTGTTGTCGCTGTTTCTGTCGTATGAAATAGGGAATAGGCCGTTCGCAGTCCCAGACGAAGCTAGATATGTTGAAATTTCTAGAGAAATTGCAGAAACAGGCGATTTTGTAACGCCAAAATTAAATGGGGTGAAGTATTTCGAAAAACCTCCTCTTTTTTATTGGACAGAGGCCGTTAATATAAAGCATTTTGGTATAAATTTCTCAGCTCAAAGAGCGACTCAAGTCGCTATAGCTATTTTGGGTTTATTAGCAATGTTTTGTTCAATGCTGAAAATTTATGGCTCGCATACTGCCTATATATCTTCGTCTGTGTTGAGCACTTCGCTTCTTTTTTTTATACAATCTAGATTCATAAACTTAGATTTGCTCTTATCTGTGTGCTTAGCTTGTTCTTTATTTTCATATATGCTTGCGGTTATAAAAAATTATCGAGAAAAGCTTTTTATTAGATTGTTTTATGTATTTTCTGCATTAGCATGTTTAACGAAAGGATTAATTGGCTGCGTCCTTCCTGGTATGATTATTTGGGTTTGGGTATTGTGTTCTTCATATAGTTTTGATGAAAAAATAGAAAAGCTAAAGAAATCGCTTGATCCAATTGGTATTGTGTTATTTCTAGTAATTTTCTCTCCATGGCATGTGATATGTGGAATTAAAAATAAGGGGTTTTTTGAGTTTTATTTTATATATGAACATTTTACAAGATATTTAACAGATTCGCATCAAAGATTTCAGCCATTATGGTATTTTGTGCCAATAGTCTTAGTTGGCTTAACTCCTTGGACAGGATTTCTATTTGGAAAAATTGAAAATTTCAAAAGGATTAGAGTAGATGAAAATCTAAAATTTCTTACTACTTGGATTGTTGTTGTTATTTTGTTTTTTAGTATATCTAAGTCTAAATTAATACCATATGTCTTACCTGTGTTTTTTCCTTTAGCGTGTATGATAAGCGAGTTTATTAGCAATTACATTAATGAGGAAAAAAATACCGCAAGTTCATATACGTATTTGAAAAGCAGGAAATGTTATTTAAATCGTTCTTTTTATACTTCTACGTTTATTTTATTGTGTGCGCTAATAGGTGTATTTGTGTTGAGAAATACGTCTTTACAATGCTTTTCTAATAATGAAAATTTAAAGACATTATACATAGCTTTATGTGTGATTTGTATTATTGCAATTTTTGCTTGGGAATTGGTGTCATATTATTTGTATAAAAATAAGATAGGAAAACTTCCGTTAGTTATTTTATTTATTGTTTTCTCAGCGAATATAATGCTTATTACAAATAGAATAATTCCGTACTATCAGGAGATAAAGAAACCATCAGTATTAGATGTCGCTAAAAATATAAAATATAATTTAACAGATAACGTGGAAGTTTTTTGTTACGATGATTATTTTCAAGATTTGCCTGTCTATCTTGGAAGGACTGTTGGACTAGTTGAACATAAGGGAGAACTAGAATTCGGGATAAATGCGTTGGATGATAAGAAAAGCTTTCCATCTAAGAAAAATTTCATGAAATATTTTGTAGAAGCTAAAAATAGAATTTTTGTTGTTATGTCCAGATATAGATACGATCAGTTTATTAAAGACGCAGATGTACCGCATACAATATTCCATGTTTCTAAAAATTTTGTTGTAATTATGAATAGGTAATTATGTGGATTTTGCTTATAATTTTGTTTCAAGTCGTTATTAATACTGGAGCTCAGATTTTGCTGAAAAAAGGGGTTAATCAAATCTCATTTGAGCAAGATATTTTAAATTTATGTTGGAGTATTGTAACTAATTTTAATATTTTTTGTGGAGTTTCGATATTTGCATTTTCAATGGCTATTTGGTTGTATCTGCTTTCCAAATGCGAGTTGAGTTTTCTGTATCCATTTGGTAGCTTATCATATGTTTTAGCTGCATTTGGAGGGTGGTATTTTTTTGGGGAGAATATTACGTTATTACGTCTCATCGGAGTTGCTATTATTTTTATAGGAGTATGTTGCATTGCAAAAAGTTAGTGATTTTTTACCTGTATCTAAACCTGAGATAAGTGAGGATACAATTAATGAATTGATTGAAGTAATAAAGTCTGGATGGATAGCTACAGGACCTAAAACGCAAGAATTCGAAAAATGTTTATCGGAGTATTTCGATGGTAATAGAGCATTGTCAATGACGTCAAATACAGTAGGTTTGTATTCTGCATTAAAAGCATTAGGTGTCGGAGCTGGCGATGCTGTAATCACGACTTCTCTCACATTTGTTGCGACAGTTAATGCAATAGAACTAACTGGCGCTACTCCGATTTTTGTAGATGTTGATGCAAAGACATTTAACATAGATGTTAAAAAAATTGAGAAAATTTCTAACAAGAATGTAAAGGCTGTAATTCCTGTGCATTATGCTGGATTACCTGTTGATATGGATCCATTGATTGATTTATCTAAAAAGCGAGAATGGAGAATTATAGAAGATGCAGCGCATGCGATGGGGAGCTATTACAAAGGCAGAAGAATTGGAAGTTTCGGTGATATTCAGGTTTTCAGCTTCCATCCTATAAAGAATATGACGACAGGAGAGGGCGGATGTATTACAGTAAATCCAAATGAGACAGAGTTTATAAAATTTATAGAATTATTTAGATTCCATGGAATTGATCGGTCTATTTGGGATAGATTCTCCAAGGAAAGCAAATCGCAAAATTACGATATAGCGATTCCTGGTTTTAAATTTAATATGTCTGATATACAAGCCACAATTGGTCTGCATCAACTAAAAGAAGTAGAAGAAATGAATGCGAGGCGGCGAGAACTGTCTAACAATTATAGAGACAAACTGTCAGGTCGCAAACATATAGAAATGCAGGGGATCCCAGAATACGATCATGTTCATTCTGGGCACTTATTCCCTATATTGTTAGATGATTCTGAAACTAGAGATAACTTAGCTGCGTTTTTAAAAGAAAAAAGCATAGGAACAACGCCATATTATTATCCAGTGCATTTATTCTCATATTATTCTAAAAAGTATGGTTATAAAATCGGCGATTTTCCAATTGCAGAATCAATTGGAAGTAGAATTCTATGTATTCCATTGTACCCATCTTTAAGTGATGAAAAACAGGAATATGTAATAGAAAATATAATAAACTATTTTGCATAAATACAAAGTTTGTACGAACATTTGCAATTACTAGTTTTGTTATAGCTTAATGTGTAAAATAAGCTATCTCAAGAATATAGACTACTATAGGATTTTTAGGATTTCTTTAGCTGCGATCATTTCTTGAGGGCATTTTATCATTTCGATAACTTCTGCAAATGCTTTCTTTTGTATTAAACAATCATTTGAATTCAACATTTTTGAAAATTCTTCAAATATTCTGTCGGCAGTACATTCATTCTGCAACAACTCTGGTACGACTGTTTTTTTGCATAAAATATTTACTAAACTTACATGCTTTATTTTAATAAGCAGTTTTACCAAAAATGCTGTGATTTTTGATGTTTTATATATAACTATAGTCGGGATTCCTAATTTTGCTAATTCCAATGTTACTGTTCCAGATGCAGCTATTGCTATATTAGAACTAGCCATCGCTGTATATTTTTCCGAAACATCAGAAATTGTAAAAACACCATCAATGTTCGTAACCATATCTTCTAATTTTTGGGCATGAAATGAAACTGTAGGAATTAGCACTTTTATATTTTTATATGACTTTTTTAGTTTTTTTAATGCTTCTATAAAAATTGGGACATGTCTAGAAATTTCAGAGTTTCTGCTACCTGGAAGAAAACATAGAATAGTATCAGTAGATGAAAGCTTATAATTTTTGAAAAATTCATTTTTTTGTATTTTTGTCGGTGTAACAATACAATCGTCATTTGATACTGGATGGCCTACAAAAACACTTTTCAACTTATACTTTTCAAAAAATTTAGGTTCGAATGGAAATAAGGTCATTAGAAGATCTATGAACTTATGCATTTTTTTGGCACGCCATGGTCTCCAAGCCCACGCGGGAGGAGCTACATAATGCACAATTCTGATATTTTTGTTTTTTGCTCGAACCAATTTTGCTATCCTATGAGTAAATCCAGATGAATCTATTGTTATCAAAACGTCATGCTTTTCTTCTAGTATCTTAGCCGCTGTTTTTTTTATTAATTTTTTCATTTTAAAAATTTTAGTAAAAACTTCGGCTATTCCAATTAGATTAATTTCAGACATATCAAAGAACACATTCATGTATTGCGACATAAGCTGTCCTCCTATACCTGTGGCTTTAATTTTACCATGCGACAATAAATTTAAATCCTTTAGTAGATTTGCTCCTAAATAGTCTCCAGATGCTTCACCTGCGATTATAAATATACTTTTCATGTTATGATTCAATGGCATTACTTAATATTTTACTAAACTTTTACGCTCTTTTTTCTTAGTTTTGACTCTATTTTTTGATTTCACTTCTTTGGTAGTAACTTCAATCTCTTCTTTTATTATAACACTAATATTTCCGTATTCTTTACTATGAATATTCCATTTTGATAATTTTATTGGCATTTCAGAAAACGCAAATTCTAGTTCGCAATCATCTAGCCCATGGAATCTAGTATTTATATAAATATGATTATGGTCGACAGAAATAGATTCTACATCAAGTTTTTTGAAATCTATTTTAGACTCAAGAAATACACTAAATGGCAAAGTTTTTTTGGATAATTCTGTAGCTTCTTTGAGTATTTCATCATAAAGAATAATACTTTTGTTATCTTTATTCTTGACGCTGTACTCTGCTGTATATGGTTTGTCGTATTTCAACTTAATTATATTACAGGAATCGTTTCTTTTTATTTCGACACGACCTACTTTTGTTGATAAATCTTTGCTATCAAACTGTTCAAATAATGCGATATAATTTTCTATAGAATTAATATACTCCTCTATCATTTTTATAATATCTTCACGATCCTTTTTAGATGTTACGGGATAGCGTATATATTTACTGTCGCTTGTTTGTGACACACTTACTTGTGGCTCATTATGCTTACTATAACAATTTACAAATATTAAAATAGCAAACACACATACAAAAACTTTTTTCATCTTAATATCTCCCTTTTTCCGACGTGATTCGCTGGAGAAACTATTCCATTTTTCTCCATAATATCTACAATTCTTGCGGCTCTATTATATCCTATTTGTAAATGCCTTTGAAGGAAACTAGTTGAAACTTTTCCTTCTCTCATAATTAAATCAACAGCCTCTTTGTACATTGGATCACTACCGTCATCAGAATTTGAAGAACTGTTATCAAGGACAGAATCATCGCATGCCAATATTTCTTCAACATACATTGGAGCTCCTTGTTCTTTTAGATGGCAAACTATAGTTTCTACTTCTTGATCACTTACGAATGGTCCATGTACACGAAGCAATCTTCCTCCTGTTGCTAGGTATAACATATCACCTTGACCTAAAAGTTGTTCTGCCCCTTGTTCACCTAATATCGTCCTACTATCAATTTTTGAGCTCACTTGGAAACTTACTCTCGTTGGGAAATTCGCTTTTATTGTTCCAGTGATAACGTCTACAGAAGGCCTTTGTGTGGCCATAATTAAATGAATCCCAGCGGCTCTAGCCATTTGTGCTAATCTTTGGACAAGAGTTTCAATTTCTTTACCTGCAACAAGCATTAAGTCAGCCATTTCATCGACTACGACAACAATATATGATAATTCTTCTGAATTTAACGCTTGTTCTTCATATATTGGCAATCCAGTTTCTGGATCAAATCCAGTTTGAACTCTCCTTGTAGGTGTATCTCCATTTTTTAAGATTTCACGAATTTTAGCGTTATATCCCTCAATATTACGTACACCAAGTCTTGACATTGAAATGTATCTATTTTCCATTTCTTTTACAGCCCATTTTAATGCAAAAACTGCTTTTTTAGGGTCAGTGACTACTGGCGTTAAAAGATGAGGAATTTCATCATAAACAGATAATTCTAGCATCTTTGGATCGACCATAATAAATTTGCATTTTTCTGGTGGGAGCTTATATAGTAATGATAAAATCATTGCATTAATTCCAACAGATTTTCCAGAACCTGTGGTTCCAGCTATTAGAAGATGCGGGGTTTTTGCTAGATCTACTACGATAGGTTTTCCCCCTATATTTTTTCCTAAAATTATAGGCAAAGCATGATTTGAATTTTTGTAAGCATCTGATTCTAAAATAGAGCGTAGATATACAACATTTCTATTCTTATTTGGCAATTCTATACCAAGAGCATTTTTACCGGGTACAACAGAGACTCTAGCTGAAATTGCACTCATATACCTTGCTATGTCTCCAGCTAATCCTATTACTCTAGCTGATTTTATACCAGCTGCAGGTTTCAACTCATATAATGTAACAACTGGCCCAGGGCTTACAGCTGTAATTTCTCCATCTATTCCAAAATCACCCAAAACAGATATTAAATTTTCGGCTGATTTTTCTAAGTCATCTTTTGTAATGTTATTTTTTATATTTTCTTCTTTCTTTAGAAATGACGTTGAAGGTAATATAAATTTATTGTAAGTCTTGGGCTGTGTATGATTTTCCCAATTTTTAGTATTATGTTCGACTGATTCTTGGATTTGTAAATGATCAGTATTTTTGTTTTGTTTTTCCCCTTCTAAATTAGAAAATTCACATAATAATGATTCGTTATCAATGTTGTTGGAATTGATTTTTTCGTAAAGTCGTTTTGTAATTGCGGTAATATGATTTACAAAATAAGTTAAATGTTCTAATAATTTAGTAAATCTAATATTTAGCATATGCGAGGTGCATATTAGTACAATAATGCATGAGCAAACTAAAATCGATTGTAAAACAAGTTGAGATAAGTCTTCTGCACGTGCAAATAATTCTAGTTTATTTTGTAAAATTTGTCCTATTACGCTATAGCAAAAATGATTTTTAGAAATAAATCTTAAAATAAAGC
>CAYLKK010000035.1:0-7621 GCA_964384495.1 uncultured Alphaproteobacteria bacterium | reverse complement strand
CACCGAAAACATATCATATCTTATACATAACTCACTTTCGCAAGAGGGTTATTATTTCATATGTCAGAATTTGCATAGACACATACTTTCATTAAAATTACAATTTACTACAATATAATAGCAATTTTCTATTGTGCAATTAATTGATCTATTCTCTCTTCGAATTTTTGGATATTTTTTTTAGTTTCCAAGAACAAAGATACAAACGCAGAAGGATTAATTACACTGATATTATTAAAAACCATGTTAAATGGCTTTCTATCATCAATAGCTTTGTCGCTATTTTTTTTGAAATTAATTGTGATTGGCCAATCTTTTCCATCAAACCTTACACTACCCCTAGCTATTGATGCAGATTTAACATCAAGTACTGTAGAAATATCGATTCGAATCTCTCCAATGTTTTTATAATCTTTTGTTACGTCGCTATACGTTTTACACAAATATTTTACAACTTTTCCCTCTAATCGATTCATACACTCGGTTGATTGTTTTTGTAGTCTATAAACTCCGCTTAATGCATATTTTCCCATAGTTATTGTATCGAATGCTTTATGCACAAACTTTGTCAGCTTATCAAACCTGTTAAGTTCACTCTTTTCGTTAAATAGTATTTCCATTAATTCATTTATGTTCGATTTTATAAATTTCAATTCAGAACTATTTTCTATTTTTTTTGTAGAAGTTACTTCTACTTTAATATTACTTTGTACATGTTTTTTAGCTTGAGCTGAAACATCAAAAGAAAAATGACTACAGATTATAAACGCGGCAACTACTGAGGATACAACTTTACATTTATTCATAAACATACAATACCTATAACAAACAATTTGTATTCTATCATTTTATGTAACAAAAAGTAAAATTTTCAAGCGACGAAACTTGATGCTTTCAATCATTGTTTACCTTTTGTGATCCCAATTGATGTTTTAAATTTAAAATCTCATTTATAGAAATTTTGAACTTATTCTTTAATCGAATTTTCTTGCTATCTTTCTTGATATTTAGTTCAATAGAAACATTACCTGGAACAAAATCACGTATTACAGATTCTAAAGTTTCTAAATCTTTTTTATCTTCTATCGTAATAAAGACATTCTTTGTTTTTGATGACAAAAAATTGCCTATTAACACTTCGAATTTTGGTAGTCGTAAATTCTCATTAAGTTCATATATATTGGAGGCAGTGTACCTTTCCATCCCTTCTTCATTTTTCTGAATACTTACATCTACAACTAATGTTTTACCAACTAATAGCACCTCAGAACAAGACAGGAAAAGCTCAGAAAAAATCATAACATCAACATTGCCAGACTTGTCGGACAAATTTATAATCGCAAATTTAGTATCATTTTTTGTACTTTTCTTTTGCACAGACGTTATAACACCAGCTATCCTACATTTCGTATATTGGTTGCTTTCAGAAATATCAGAACCCCCTAACTCTTCTATTTTTTTCACATAATCATCGATAGGATGCGCTGAAATATACATACCAACTGCTTCCAACTCATAGCTTAATTTTTCTATTGTAGAGAAATCATCTACATTCGCTAATTTTGGTTCTGTTTTTTCAAATAATGCAAACTGGTCAGTTTCTTTCTCTGTGTTTAACAGAATATCCATAGATGATAAAAGTTGGTGTCTATTTTTATTTAATTCATCGAAAGAACCTGATTTTATTAATGCTTCAAGTGTCTTTTTGTTTAAAACGCTATATGGCTGCATTCTTTCTATAAAATCGAATACAGATTTAAATTGGCCTTTTTGTCTCTCTTCTTCAACAGAAATTGCTACTTGTTTCCCGACGCCTTTTAATGCAGATAAACTATATATGATAGCATTTTGTTCATAATCTATTACAAAATCATCACAAGAAATATTTACATTAGGCGGAATAACTTTAACTTTGAATTTTTGTAAATCTGCATAATATATAGCCAACTTATCAGTATTATCCATATCCAATGTCATAATTGCAGCAAAAAATTCTAATAAGTAATTTGCTTTTAGGTATGCTGTTTGATATGTCAGTAATCCATAACAAACGGCGTGCGATTTATTAAATCCGTATCCTGCGAATTTGTTCATCAATGCAAACAATTTTTTTGCAGTATTTTCATCTATATTATTAACTTTTGCGCCTTCTATGAATTTCGCTTCTTGTTTTGCCATTTCTTCCTTATTCTTCTTCCCCATGGCTCTTCGCAAAATATCAGCCTGACCTAACGAATATCCTCCTATAACCTGAGCGATTTGCATAACTTGCTCTTGGTATACCATGATTCCGTAAGTTTCGGCTAAGATAGGTTCAATAGATGGATGTTCGTACTCTATCTCTTCAACTCCGTGTTTACACGCTATATACTTAGGGATATTTTCCATAGGCCCAGGTCTATACAAAGCAATGATAGCGATTATGTCTTCAACTTTATCTGGCTTCAGGCGTTTTATAACATCTCGCATTCCACCACTTTCACACTGGAAAATGCCTACACAATCAACGTTTTGAATTAATTCAAAAGTCTTTTTGTCATCAAGCGGAAATTCATCTGCTACTAAATTTATTCCTCTCTTCTTTATAAGATCTATAGCTTTCTTTATAACAGTTAATGTTTTTAGGCCAAGAAAATCGAATTTTATAAGTCCTGCATCTTCTATATATTTCATAGAGAATTGTGTGACTTGCATAGATGCTTTTGGGTCTTTATATAACGGAACTAAATCTCTAATTTTTCTATCAGAAATAACTACACCAGCAGCATGAACTGATGTGTGTTTACATAGTCCTTCTAATTTTAGCGCAATATTGATCAAACGTTGTATTTCATAATCTTCTTCAATTGCATCTCTTAATGATTTTTCTGCTTCTATAGCTTGAGAAAGAGTCATTGGGTTTGTTGGAATGAATGGGACCATCTTGGAAATTTTATCAGTTAACCCATACGGTAGCCCTAACGCTCTTCCTGCGTCTTTTATTACAGCCCTCGCTTGCAATTGTCCAAAAGTGATGATTTGAGCTACAGAATCAAAGCCGTAATGCTCTTGAACGTAATTTATGACTTCTTCTCGTCTGCTTTGGCAAAAATCTATATCGAAATCCGGCATAGAAACACGCTCAGGATTTAAAAACCTTTCAAATAGCAAATTAAATCTTAAAGGATCAACATTCGTTATTGTCAATGCATACGCTACAATAGAACCAGCTCCAGAACCACGACCAAGGCCGACTGGTATATCGTGTGCTTTTGCCCATTGCACATAATCGCTAACTATTAAGAAATATCCGCTAAATTTCATTTTTTGAATAACTGATAATTCGTACTCCATACGCCCATAGTATTTCGCTCTAATTTCTTCAAATTTTTCACAATTTTTGAATTTTTCAAGGCGCTTTTCTAAGCCTTCTTTAGTCATTTTTACGAGCTGCTCATCTTGCGTAAGCCCATCATCTGTTTTTACTTCAGGCATAAATGGTTTTCTTGGAATTAGTCTAAAAGCACACCTTTGAGCAATGTTCATAGTATTATGAATTGCCTCTGGCAGATCTTCAAAAATTTGAATCATCTCGTCTTGTGATTTAAAGTAATATTCTGGAGAAGAAAAATTCCTATCTTGATCATTTACAGTTGTCGATTGCCCTATACAAATTAAAACATCATGTGCTTCCATGTCGTCTTTTTTCGCAAAACAAACATTATTTGTACCGACTAAAGGGATGTCTAGATCATATGCTATATTGAGTAAATCTTCTTCTATCTCGTTCTCTCTCCTATCATTGTGTCTAGAAATTTCTATGTACAACTTATCAGAAAATATATTTAATAAATCTTTTGTAAATTTTACAGCTTCATCTTTTTTATGATGTATTAACAGCCTTCCGACTGTGCTGTAAATTCCTCCTGTCAGAACTAGTAAATCTTTTGAATATTTTTCAAGTATAGTTATATCAACACAAGGGAAATGAGAAGAACATGAATGTATATGTGAATCTGTTACAATTTGCATTAGGTTGTAATACCCATCTTGCGATTTAGCATATAAAAGTAAGTGAGATTGATCTTGTGGATCTGCTGGATATTGAACATTTACCTGGCATCCAATAATCGGTTGTATTCCATGTTTAGCTGCTTTTACTGAAAATTCCATGCAGCCGAATAAATTGTTTGTATCAGTTATAGCGACAGCTGGCATCTTATTCTGTGCGCAAAGTTCTATTATTTTTTCAACTTTTAGAGCTCCTTCACACATAGAGTAAGTAGAGTGCAATCTAAGATGTACAAAGTTATTTTTCATTTCTTACTCCATATAATATGCTGTATCTTTCATTGATTTTAATCTTTCCAAGTATTCTAAAATTTTCATTTTTTTGTATTTGCTTAGAGTCATTTACAAAACGGGTAACAATTATATTTTTTCTATTCGGAGTTTCCTTTATCCAAATTTGTTTTTTATCATCAAGCAAATATAAAGACGGATTACTTTTTAAATATATATGCAATGCGTCAGTTTTTTTATCACAATCTATATATTTAATATCAAAATCTAAAATATTTTTTTCTATGTTTTTTGCAATTTTTCTCATGTCAAGTGAACTAGTCGATTTTTCAATTGGAATAAAAAATTTTGCATATGCAAAACGTGCAACCATAACGGATGCACATATCAAAGCAAAATAAACAGTGTTTTTGGCAATTTTTCTAAAACCAAAACTCTGTTTACTAGCAAAGAGAACTAAAACTACGCCGAAAAGAGGAATCATGTTTACACACCATAAGCTTCCTATTCTCATGCCTGTTGCCAATGATACTAGAAATAAAGACAAGCATGGGAGAACTGATACACAAATTACAAATTTTTCATCAATAGAGAATTGATGTATGTTGAAATTAGAAAATCGACATTTTGAAACTTTGAAGACAAAAATAGAAGTTCCATAAAATAACAATATCATTAATAGAAAATTCCAACAGAAAAAATATGATTTATTTAATCCTGTCGCAGCTTTTGTCGCAGCATACTGCAATGTTATAAAATCATTTTGTACTAGCCAAATTATGTTTGGTGTTATGACTAATAAGAAAACAAATATTCCTGCTAGTAAATATAATATAATTTTCGTACGTTCCTTATCGTTTTTATTACATAGAAAGTACAAGAAAAATCCGCCTATTACAGCTAAAAATATGCCAGCAAAGTATTTCCCCAAAA
Organism: uncultured Alphaproteobacteria bacterium; assembly: GCA_964384495.1. Taxonomy (GTDB): domain Bacteria; phylum Pseudomonadota; class Alphaproteobacteria; order UBA3830; family CAYLKK01; genus CAYLKK01. Next base: position 2,407 of record CAYLKK010000035.1, on the reverse strand, counting down.
ATGCCATTCCGGAAAATAGTCCGATCAAAGCGGCATATTTCAAAGCTTGTCGTTCTATGAACTTTAGACAAAAATAGTATATCGCTGGCAATAGAGATATTAGTATAGTATTCGCATTAAATTTATCATTTCCGAAAGAAAAAGCAAGGCAGCATAATGTTAATAAAATTGATATATTTGCAATTTTTTTTTCTTTAAATATATGCATTGCAATTTTATATATGAAGAATAACCCAACGCCTAGATTGATTTGCGTTAAAAAATACATGCTTTCAGGAACTGAAAAACATATTTTATAAAATGCATATGAAATCCATGCAAATAATGGTGGATGTTTATCATACCCTAATTGCCATTCTTTTCCCCAATATAAATTCTCTACCATGTCATGAGGTAATGTATCCCTCATTATTGTGGGAATTAAAGCAAACATCAATAAGAATGCCAATGATATAATCTCAGTTTCTACGCAGTTTTTTAACTTTATTTTCATTTTCATTTAATTCGTTATTTAAGATATTTTGTATGATAACAATTTCCGAATTAGAAAACAAAATTCATAAGAATTATTTATGATGAATAACACTTTTTTCTGCAGGCCATACTGCAGCCAGGACAAAGGATCTATCGAAAATAGAAACAAAATACTTAGACAGTTCCTGGGAAAGGAACTAATTTCGACTTGATTTCAAACGAGCAAATCCGTACCATCCAAAACAAGATTAATAATAGACCGATAAAACTCCTAAACTGGGACTCTCCAACTCAGTCTATTGCCAAGTCGTTCGGATTATTACTTTAATCTGCTAAATAGACCTCCATTTCTGGTATATTAGCAAATGCCATGAGGCTAACAAAAATTCTCAATATAATTAAACTTACATAATGATAATATTATGTATTTTTAGATATTCTATCATATTTTAAAATATCCCCAACTAAGTATAATGACCCTGTCACAAGTATCATATCTTCTTCGCTAGCACTTTCTATCACGTTTTGTAGTGTCGTGATTGGATTCTTGAAATGATAATGTACTAACGATAACCATCTTTCTCCATATTCTTCTATTTTTCTAGGTTTAAATGATGATTCGGTGATATATATTATAGAAGATTTAATAGATGTAATAGTTGTTAACATAGAATTGAAATCTTTATCTACAGAGAATCCTATGATTATATGTATTTTATTATATTTATAATGTGTGAGTATTTCACACAAACTTTTTATACCTGCAGGATTATGGTCTCCAGATAAGAAAATTTCTCTATTGTTAAAAATTATTTTGCTCATACGCCCGATCCAAATTAAATCAGATAAAGCGGATTGATATTGATAAATGTTAAACCCTAGTTGTTCAAATGCTGTTAGAGCTAATGATGAATTTTCGCAAGCTCTTTCTCCCTGTAAATTAAGCTGGAATTCTGTGTCATTTATACTAATTGAGAATCGTGGGGTTTGATCTTCATGATAAATTTTTGTTTCGTAGTTGTACGATTTTATTAATTTTTTACACTTTAAAGACTTTAAAATTTCATAGCATTTTTTATTAAGTTTTCTAGTAAAAATAACTGTTTGTTCTTGTGGGTCGTTTATTATTCCAATCTTATTATTAAATATAGAAATAATATCACTTCCCAAAAAACATTCATGGTCAATATCTACTGAAGTTATAACACAAGTATTATGTGGAACTACATTTGTTGCATCATATACTCCACCCATACCGACTTCGAAAATAGCATAATTTACTTTTTTTTCAACGAAAAAATAATAACATGCAATTAAAGTCAAATATTCGAATTGCGAAAGTATAAGTTTATTATCTAAATAGCATGTTTTGTACAAAACATTAAATGCACAAATAAAGCTATTTTCAGGTATATCTATAAAATTGAATTTTATGCGTTCCCTAATATCTACTAAATGAGGTGAAGTGTAGAGTCCAACCTTTTTTCCTGAAGATAATAATAGTTTACATAAAGATGAACTAGTACTTCCTTTTCCGTTTGTTCCTGCTACAATAACAACTCTCTTAGGATCGATATCTAATTCTAGTAAACTAAATGCAGTCGATATAATATCAAAACGTTTTTTAGCAGAACTATGCTTATCTAACTGAACAGAAGCGATATAAGAAACTATACTATCTAAATTATTGAACATTTAAAAACAAAATGGAGGCCGAAGACGGAATCGAACCGCCGTAAAAGGATTTGCAGTCCTCTGCATGACCACTCTGCCATCCGGCCTAATAACTTTCGTAATGATACAAGAGATATTTATCTCAGTCAATAAAAAAATACTGCGTTGTGCCTAAGTTCAATTATATTGAGACTTTTTATTAGCCTCATGGTATTTGCTAATATACATCAAAGGATTTGTAAATCTTCTTAGGTAAATA
>CAYLKK010000034.1:0-7765 GCA_964384495.1 uncultured Alphaproteobacteria bacterium | reverse complement strand
TAAAGCAAATTAAAAAAGAACTTATTTTTAACAAGATAACGCTCCATAATGAAGAACATATATTCAAAGATATATCGATGCTTGATTTAATCCCAAGTATAACTAAATACCAAGAGCCAACTAATCCTAGAAATTGGAATGCTGTATCAGCCAACGAATTGCTAATATTATCAATATGTGTTAATGCTTCTCCATTTGCTAAGTTAATTGAGCAAGCATTAGGTTTGTATTTCAACATACAATACATGAAGTATATGAAAAAAAATAATAAGCATGGGCCGATTATAACATTTATATATTTTTTACAAGATATGATGAAGTGAATAATAAAATTCACAGTACTGTTTTTAGGCTGTTTGTTTTTAGATTTCCGCTTACTCATTATGCTCAAGAAAATATTTCAATGGCGGAAAGGATGGGATTCGAACCCATGGTATGCTAACGCACACAACTGTTTTCGAGACAGCCACAATCGACCACTCTGCCACCTTTCCGAGGTGAGATTATCATAAAACCTATTTTCGATCAATGTGTATGTCCAGATATAGAAAAATTACGTCAAATAATGTTTATTATATCATACATTGCATGTGAAGTATAATGGCTAAACGTAAAGTTATAATTAAATAGTATAACCTTCATACATATACTATAAATAAATTGTCATTTATAAAGAATTATTTCTGAATCATTCTTGTAAAGTTTTTACTAAAACTTTTCTAATTAACTGATTATAAACAAAAAATTCGTATTATTTACAAGATACGCTGTCGTTTATGTATCGTAATTTTTTGTAGAGAGTTAAAATGGAAAGTACGCAACACATTTTAGATAGAATTAGGTCTCCTAGAGTTCATATTACTTATGATGTTGAGATCGGAGATGCTATACAAAAAAAAGAACTACCTTTTGTCGTAGGAATTATGGCGGATTTATCTGGAATGCCTCAAGATCCTCTACCAAAGTTAAAAGTCAGAAAGTTTACTGAAATCGACAGAGATAATTTCAACGATATAATGGCTTCTATTTCACCTCGTTTAGCTCTTGAAGTTAAAAATCAAATTGATACATCAAAAGAAACTTTAGGCGTTGAGCTGTTTTTTAAAACGATAGATGATTTTGGTCCAGTTCAGGTTATTAAACAAATCCCTGTATTGGATGCATTGTACGAATCTCGCACAAAAATGTGTGATTTAGTAGCAAAGCTTGAGGGTAACGATGTACTACAAGAACTTCTGAAAGAATTAGTCGATTCAGCTGATTTACAAACTCAATTAAAACAGCAGATGACAGATCATGATAATGCAAAGAATGATGGTACGCCTATAGATGTAAAGCCAGATGATATTTTGCAAAAAATTTTCAAAGAAGGAAAATTAGCAAGAACAGCAGAAGCTGAAGATTACGCTTGCGAAATATTGAAGGAGTTGCTTGTACAAGCAGGAAAGGCGACAGATAAAACTAAAGCTGACTTGGTTTTGGCTTTTGCTGCAAATTTAGTTGAGAATATTGAGAATGAATTATGCATGCAAGTAAATGAAATTTTGCACGATCCTAAATTCCAAGAATTAGAAGGAACATGGCGCGGATTGCATATGCTTGTCATGAATACTGAAACAAGCACTATGCTAAAATTGAGACTTCTAAATGCTACAAAAAAAGAATTGCTTGATGATGTAGAAAAAGCTGTTGAATTCGATCAAAGCGCATTGTTTAAAAAGATCTATGAAGAAGAATATGGTACTTTTGGTGGGCATCCATATTCATGTTTAATTGGTGGATATGAATTTTCTAGACATCCTCAAGATATAGAATTACTTAGTAAATTATCAAATATTGCAGCAGCCGCTCATGCTCCGTTTATAGCTGCAGCACATCCTAGGTTGTTCGATTTTGACTCTTTCATTCACTTAGGTGAACCTCGTGATTTGGCTAAAATTTTTGAAAGCACTGAAATGATAAAGTGGAACTCATTTAGAGATCAGGAGGATTCTAGATACGTAGCTTTAGTGCTCCCTCATGTTCTAATGAGGCTTCCATACGGACCAGATACATTACCTGTTGACGGTTTAAACTTTAAAGAAGAAATTCACGGTCCAGATAATTCGAAATTTTGTTGGGGAAATGCTGCTTTCGTGTTAGCTCAAAGGATTACACATGCAGTAGCTCTATCAAGTTGGCCAGCTGCTATTAGAGGTGTTGAGGGAGGCGGCTTAGTAGAAAATCTTCCATGCTATACATTTAAGACTACGGATGGAGACATTGCTCTAAAGTGTCCTACAGAAATAGCTATTACAGATAGAAGAGAAAAAGAACTTACTGATATGGGGTTCATTTGTTTATGCCATAGCAAAGGTACAGATTTTGCAGCGTTTTTTGGCGGACAAACTACGCAAAGGCCTAAGGTATACAATACAGATGCAGCCAATGCTAATGCAGCATTGAGTGCCAAATTACCTTATATTTTGGCGGCTTCTAGGTTTGCTCACTACATTAAAGCTATTATGCGAGACAAAGTCGGGGCATTTATGACAAAAGGTAACGTATCGAAATATCTAAATAATTGGATAGCAGGGTATGTACTTTTGAATGATGATGCATCTCAAGATCTAAAGGCGAGAATGCCGCTTAGAGAAGCCAGAATTGATGTCTTTGATGTTCCTGGAAAACCGGGTTATTATAAAGCTACTATATTTTTAAGACCTCACTTCCAGTTGGAAGGACTGACAGCATCGATTAGACTCGTAGCTATGTTACCTCCTCCTCCAGCTGCATAATTTAATATCTATTTGATTAAGGAGGCATAGATGAAGAAAAAAGGCTTAGATAAATCTAATGTTGGAAATGAAATCAAAAAAATAGTAGAGAAAGCTGAGGAAAAAGGAGAAAATTTAGATATAGAAGCTGTAGAACAGTTAGAACAAGAGGAAGTAACGAAGGAGTTCGAAGACGGGATGGCTGCAATCTATGATGGAGATATAGGTATAGCAGAAGAAGAGATAAAAAAGTTAATATTCAGTGGGCATATGTTTAAGGCTCACGAATTAGCTAAAAACGCATTCGAAAAAAATCCAGATAATGTAAGATTACGTCAAGTCTATGCATTGGTTTTGTTAAAAACAGGTGCATTTGAAGAGTCTAGAAAATTGATATATCCCATATTAGGAATCAACAATAACAATTCCAGCGATGAGATGACAACTATTGACGTATCTGTAATACGCGAAATGGATTTTTTCAAAAAGACAGATGGAAATGTTCTAGCAGATTTCGGGCATATTTTTAAAGAAGCGTGGCATTACTCAAAAAGTTGTAATGACCTAGATTTAGCAAAAGAATTTTATTTATCTGGGTTTCAAAAAACGAAGAGTCCTAAGTATGGAATGCAAGCTGCCTGGTTATTTTGGTTAACTGGTATAGACAAAGTCGCATACGATTTAGCAGAAGAAGTTTTGAAGCTATTGCCACCTCTTGGATTGTCTAAAGATTTTTTCGATTTAATAACTTTAGCACAGGCTCAGCTTCTACTTGGCAGAGAAGAAGATGCATGTAGGCTATATGAAGAAGCCGTAAAAAACGATGCTTCTGGTAACTACGTAAATATTGTAAATGAACGACAGCATTTATATTTTTTAAGAAAGGCTGGATTTAAAGTCCCTGAAGCTACACTTCAAGCTCTTACTCCACCTACTGTAGTAGTTTTTTCTGGGTATTCTATCGACCATCCAAGTTTTAAATCGTCATTATTTCCTCAAGAACTAGAAAGTATAGTAAAGACCTCTATTAAAGAAAAACTAGATGAAATAGATGCAAAAGTCGGCTATAGCTCTGCATCATGTGGAGCAGATATATTGTTTATTGAAGCGATGTTAGAAAGAAACGCTGAAGTTAATATAGTTTTACCTTTTTCTATCGCAGATTTTCTTGAAACGAATATAAGACATGCAGGTCCTAGATGGGAAAAACGCTTTGAAATGGCTCTTAAAAACGCAAAATCAGTAAGTTTTGCAGCTGAAGATAGATACTTAGGTCATGATATGTTGTACAGATTCTCAAACAACGTAATGCATGGAACAGCTGTAATGCGTAGTGAATTTCTTACAACAAAGCCGCATCTTATGGCTGTATGGCATTCAAAAATTGTACCAATGCCTGGAGGCCCTTCAGATTTCATAGATAGTTGGAACGATATATCTACGCTTCACTTGATCGATTTGGATGAGATTACCAATGGCGAATTAGATGATATTGACGTTGAAAATATCAAAAAGAATATCCCAGGCTTTATGCAATTTGATCCATTTATTAAAGAAGTTCCGGAAAGAACTATTAAGTCTATGATGTTTTCTGATCTCAGTGGATATAGTAAATTGCAAGATGAGCATGTTCCTGCTTTCTTAGATTTTTTGAATAAATTACATGAAGCTATAGAAAAAATAGGAGTTTCGATAGAAGCTATCAATACATGGGGTGATGCTGTTTTTGCTGTCGCTGATAGCGCGCTAAAAATTGCAGAGTTTGGGTTGAAATATTGCGATATTATAGAAGATTTGGGAAAGAGCTATTCTCGCTTCCCATTCCCAATACGTGCTCGTATTTCCTTGCATTCAGGGCCAGTTTTTGTGGCAAATGATCCATTCATCAATAAAATGAATTTTTATGGCGGGCACATAAACAGAGCAGCACGTTTAGAGCCAGTCACTACAGTCGGTCAAGTATATGCAACTCAGCAGTTTATTTCGATTTTACATAAAGAAGTTAATTTAGAAAAAAATGAGACAGACCTTAGCGGATTTAAATATTATGCAAAATTTGCTGCAGAATATGTAGGTGTAATTCCTTTAGCAAAGGGATATGGACAACAGGAGGTTTATCATCTTAGGTGGAATAATTAAGTATTAATGTTAAGAATCGTATATATATTAATTTGCTGTTTGTTCACAATATTGCATTCTGACTGCATGTTAGGCGGCATTGTTTCTGGAGCCGGTGATTTTATAAAAGGTATTTTTTCTCATGACAAAAGCCAATCTTTAGACTGGATGTTAGAGCAGCTTTCATTCCATACATCTGAAGATTCGAATGATGGAACCGCGCTGAATATTTATGTCGCTATAATTTACGATGAAACGTTAGCAGAAGATTTATCGCAAAGGACAGCTGAGCAATTTGTTTCGATGTTAGATAACTTGAAGAATGACCATCAAGGTAAGTTAGCGATTTTAAAATGGGAAGTAATGGCTAAAAACTCAATAAAAGTTGCTAATGTACGAAAATATGTACAAAAAGCTAAATCAAAAATTAAAAGAATACTGCTTTTTGCGGATATGAGCGACAAACGAAGCCCAAATAGATATGCTATTTCCTATGCTGTGAGTAAATTAAGAGTTTCCGTAGAAAAAGATACTCTTGTGCTAAATGGACAACGATTACATAATAAAAGCAGGCAAGGGCCAAGCTCCAATTCAAGAAATATGAGAACCAATAACATGAGTGGTATGCAAAATGGTATGAACAATATGGCGAATAACATGAGCGGCATGCAAAATAGTATGAACGGAATGGCTAATAGTGTGAGTGGTATGCAAAATGGTATGAACAATATGGCGAATAACATGAGTGGTATGCAAAATGGTATGAGTAATATGGTGAATAGCATGAGTGGTATGCAAAATGGTATGAGTAATATGGTGAATAGCATGAGTGGCATGCAAAATGGTATGAGTAATATGGTGAATAGCATGAGCGGCATGCAAAATAGTATGAACGGAATGGCTAATAGTGTGAGTGGCATGCAAAACGACATGAACGGAACATGGATTCCAGCTGGAAATATAATGAATAACCGCTAATATAGCTCAAACAGAACAGCTAAAGTGTCATAAGTTTTTTCCTTAATATATTCTTCTTATACTAAACTCAAAAGTAGAAATTTATCGTGGCTCTGATTGTTTCAATTAAATTTACGGACGGCGTCCACCGCAATTTATCTTTTGCATTTTGAATTGATGGGAATCGTCTTTGTACATCTTGATAAGATTTTCCAAAATATTCATCTGCATTAATATAATTAATCTTGATCTTATTAGCTTTATCCGCAAGAATTTTATTTTCTTTACATAGATTTACAACAGTCTCTGCCATATGTTTTATAGTAACTAAATTGTCAGGATTACCTATGTTGAAAATTTCTTTTCTTGCGCATTCATTTGAATTTTCTATAATCTTGATAAGAGCAGAGATCCCGTCAGATATATAAGTAAAACTGCGCGTTTGCATTCCATCTCCGACGATATTAATATCTTCTCCACACGATATATTGCTTAAAAATTGCGTTAGAACCCTAGATGATCCCTTGTTTTTGTTTCCTATATCGTCAAGACGTGGTCCTACCCAATTAAATGGACGGAATAATGTATAATTTAGGTCGTCTCTTTCGCCGTATGCATATATTACTCTGTCTAGCATCTGTTTTGAGCATGAATATATCCATCTTTGTTTGCAAATTGGACCTGTGACGCAATTTGATTCATGTTCTTTAAAGCCGTCTTGATCTTCGCACATTCCGTAAACTTCAGATGTCGACGGAAATATAATTCTTTTGTGGTACTTCGCGCACAATTTTACAACGTATAGATTTGACTCAAAGTCTAGTTCAAATACGCGAAGTGGATCTGTTACATATATACTAGGATTTGCTATTGCCACTAGAGGCAATATTACGTCATGATCTAGTATTAATTCTTCTATTTTTTTAGTTTCTTCTAAAACGTTTAATCTAATGAAATTAAAATTTGTAGAATCGAGCAAATGAGTTATTTTTTTATCTGAAATATCTACGCCTGTGACATGCCAATCTTTGTGATTTTTTACGATTTCTTCTATTAGATTGCTACCTATAAAACCACCTACTCCTAAAATTAAAATCTTCATATGTACCTCACAGAAATTTACACATTAAATCTGAAATGAAAAACATCTCCATCTTGAACTTTGTATCCTTTCCCTTCTAGGCGCATTTTCCCAGCAGCTTTAGCGCCAGATTCTCCGCAATACTTTATATAGTCTTCGAAACTAATTGTTTCTGCGCAAATAAAACCACGTTCAAAATCTGTATGAATTACACCAGCGGCGATTGGGGCTGTTGCGTCAGATTTTGTCGTCCAAGCATGAGCTTCTTTTGGCCCTATTGTAAAAAATGTAATAAGATCTAGCAAACTATATCCACCTTTTATTATTTTTGATAATCCGGACTCTGAAAGACCGAGAGATTGTATAAATTCGTGCTTTTCTTCTTGTGAATCCATAATGGCTATTTCCGACTCTATTGCGGCGGATACTATGACTATATTTGAGTTACGTTTTTTTGCAAGAGCATCTACTTGTTCTGTAAACTCATTCCCTTGAGAAACATCATCTTCATTGACATTGCAAACGTACAAAACTGGTTTTCTTGTTAATAAATTTAATCCATTTACTATAATTTCTTCTGAATCTGAAAATTTTAAAGAAGATGCAAGATTCCCATCTTCCAGTGTTTTCTTTATTAAGTTTATTATATTTTTTTCTTTTTCTGTATCTGCGTTTTTTTTCTTATTAATTGTTGAAAGTCGTTTTTCTAGAGTATCTATATCAGATAACATTAATTCCATGTCTATAGTATCTATGTCTCTTACTGGATCTACACTGCCATTTACATGTACAACATCATCATTTTTAAAACATCTTACTACGTGCAATATTGCGTCAGTATTTCTTATATTCC
>CAYLKK010000033.1:1961-7782 GCA_964384495.1 uncultured Alphaproteobacteria bacterium | reverse complement strand
GCTATCAGTTTGTAGCGTATTTGGTTCTAAATTTTCTTAAGAAGCTAGCAAAGCGTCATACTACGTAAAGCTAAATAAAACATCTTCAAATTCTTTAGATTTTTGTTTGTTTAAGCATGGAAATATAAAATTTTGTAAGAGTTTTCAATATAGACATTGCATAATTGTTCTGTAGCAAAAGTTTTTATTAAATAATTTGCTCAGAATTCTTGCTGCAGGTCTAAAACAGGCTCCTTCCAAGTACAAAAATAATGCCGTTTTCTTGTCTTCCTCTGTGTACTTTTCTCTACGATCCACAACTCCTTGATATTTCCCACATTTCTTACATCTCCACTTCTGAACTCCATTTTTAAACCCAATCTTTATTAACCTCTCGCCGCCACAATGCTTACAAGCCTTCATTAATCATAACTCCAAATATTTACCACATCATTACACACAATGACTTAATTCGTAATCCCGTGTAACTTGAATTCACAGAGCTAAAAGTGTATACTACCGACAATTATTTTTAAGGTTTTTTATGTTTGCAGTTATACAAAACGGTGGCAAGCAGTACAAAGTCCAAGAAGGAAGTAAAGTTGTTCTAGAGAAAATCGAGCTAGAGGCCGGAGCTGAATTCGATACAAAAGACGTCTTAGTTTTGAATGACGGCAAAGAGACTTTCGTCGGGACTCCTTTTGTCGCGGGTGCTGTCGTGAAAATGGTTGTTCTTGAACAAAAGAGGAACAAAAAGGTTATAATTTTCAAAAAGAGACGTAGAAAGAACTCTAGAAGAAAGACTGGACATAGGCAGAGAGTAACTCTAGTCCAGGTTAAGTCTATTTCTAAGTAATGGAGAAGTTAAATGGCAACAAAAAAGGCTGGTGGTAGTACTAAAAATGGCCGCGATTCAGAGAGTAAGCGTCTTGGCGTAAAAAGATTTGGCGGCGAATTTGTGATGGCTGGTAACATCATTGTTAGACAAAGAGGTACAAAGATGCGCGCTGGTTCCAATGTTGGTGTTGGGAAGGATCATACGCTTTTTGCATTGACTGATGGTCATGTTCAGTTTAAAAAAGGATATAACGGAAGAAGTGAAGTATCTGTGATTTGTTAGCACAATTTCTTTTGTTTTTTACAAACGTGCGGATCTTCTATGGCCGTACGTTTTTTTGTTTGTTTAAGAGGTATCTTTTATGCTTGGTTTTCAGCAAGTTATTTCGAAATTGCAAGATTTTTGGGGAGAAAACGGATGCGCAATTTTACCTGGATATGATTTGGAAGTCGGAGCTGGAACATTTAATCCTGCAACTTTGATGCGTGCTCTTGAGAATAAGTTTTGGAGAGCTACTTACGTTCAGCCGTCTAGAAGACCATGTGATGGGAGGTATGGAGAAAATCCAAATCGTGTTCACAAACATCATCAGTTTCAAGTCGTCATGACTCCATCTCCAGACAATATTCAGGATATGTATTTAGATAGTTTGAGGTGTATAGGGATTGATACATCTTTGCACGATATAAGATTTGTTGAGGATGATTGGGAAAGCCCTACATTAGGTGCAGCAGGACTAGGTTGGGAAGTTTGGTGTGATGGTATGGAAATTACACAATTTACGTATTTTCAACAAGTTGGAGGAATTTCTTGTTGCCCAGTACTTGTAGAATTAACTTACGGGTTAGAGCGGCTAACAATGTTTTTGCAAAATGTAGACAATATTTATGATATAAATTGGAACGGCAAAAGCGAATTAGATAAAATAACGTATAAAGATGTGCATTATAGACAAGAAGTTGAATTTTCAAAGTACTGTTTTGAAGCAGCAAATGTAGAATTTTTAGAACGACATTTTCTAGACGCAGAAAAAGAGTGCTCTAATCTAATAGAACATGGATTATCTTTGCCAGCTTATGAACAGTGTGTAAAGGCTAGCCATATCTTTAATTTGCTCGATTCAAGAGGGGCTATTAGTGTTACTGAAAGAGCGAACAGAATTTCTCGAATTAGAGCTTTAGCAAAAAAATGTTGTGAAGAATATGCGCAAGCACGAAATTGATGTAGTAGTAAAAATGAAAGAACAAAAAGAATTTTTATTGGAAATTTTATCGGAAGAAATACCATCTGGGTTTCAGAAAAATGCAGAAACACAGTTGAAAAGTTTATTTGAAACAAAGTTATTAGATGCTAATTTTGTTTATTCAGACATAGATGTTTATTCAACTCCGCGTAGATTATGCATCGTTGGTTCTATTAGTTGTATGTCATCTGTAAAAAAGATAGAAAAAAGAGGTCCTCTTGTTAATGCTCCACAACAAGCAATACATGGATTTTTAAATAGTAACAACGTAACATTAGATGAATGTGTAAAAAAAGAGATTAACGGGCAAGAGTATCTTTATTTTGAAAAAGAGGAAATAGCTAAAAGATTCGAGGATGAATTTCCTAATATCTTTGAAAAAATATTACAACAATTTAAATGGCCTAAGTCAATGCGTTGGTCGAATTTTAGTTTTTCGTGGGCTAGGCCAATTAGGAACGTACTTTGTTTATTTGGTGGTGAATGTCTATCATTTCGGATAGATGAATTAAATTTGATCACAAATACAAAAACAACAGGTCATAGATTTATTGGATCAGATCATTGGTTTAATGTGACGTGTATTTCCAATTATTTTGATATTCTAAAAAATAATGGAGTTACCCTAAATAGACAAGATAGAGAAACTTCGATATTAAAGCAGTTCTCTGAGATAGAGAAATCAAAAAACATAAAGATAGAAGTTAACAAAGTGCTGTTAGATGAAGTTGTAGGATTGACAGAAAATCCGACTGTATTGATTGGTGAAATTCCGGATGAATTCATGAATGTACCTGAGGAAGTACTAGAACTAACGATGAGAACTAACCAGCGATATTTTATATCTAGAAATCTTGATAATAGTTTATCTAAATTTTTTATGATTATTGCAAATATTCCTGGAGTAGATAATGGAAAAACTATTATACGAGGCAATCAAAAAGTTTTAAACGCTAGATTATCTGATGCTAGGTTCTTTATACATACAGATTGTAAGAAAAAACTAGAAGATTACCTATGCGAGCTCAAATTGCTTAGTTATCAAGATGGTATAGGTACTATTTTCGATAAAACGCAACGTATAGTTCAAATAGCAGAGAAATTAGAAAGTATATGTAGTAATGTTAAAGACTTAAAACGTGCAGCCCTTTTATGTAAGTGCGATTTAAAAAGTATGGCTGTTGGTGAGTTTCCAGAATTGCAAGGAATTATAGGTGGACATTATGCAAAATACGCTGGAGAAAATCCTTATGTATGGAAAGCAATATATGAACAATATTTCCCTCTTGGTGACAGAATGCCGACGACAGAGGGAGGTTGCTTACTTTCTATTTGTGATAAACTTGATTCATTAGTTGGACTTTTTGCTATAAATAAAGCCCCTACTGGTTCAAAAGATCCGTTTGCTTTGAGACGTGCTGCTATTAGTATAATACGTATAATGGATTTGCATAACATAAAAATAGATAATCTTGAAGAAGTTTTGGATTTTATATTTAAGCTATATAAAGATGCATTTCCATCTACAAAATTAATTGACGGCACTCCGTCGAAAGTATTGAAGTTCTTGATCGATAGATTAAAAGTTATAGCTAAGGAATTAGATATCCAAGAAAATATATTATCTGTATTTGCAAACAATAACATTTCTGATATGTTGAGTAATTCAAAAGTTTTGAATCATTTTTTAAAGACTGAAGTTGGTGAAAAAACGTTGCGAGTTTTTAAAAGAGCTTATTCAATTGCAGATAAATGCGAAGAAAAAAATATAGATTTATCATTATTTGAACTAGATGAAGAACGTGATATGCATTTAGCTATTACAGCTGTAGTATTGCTTTTAGGTAGAGCTAAAAATATTGATGACAAATTAACTTTGCTTGCTTCTATTTCTAATATTGCTGGCGACTTTTTTGACAACGTAATGATAAATACAGAGAATATTGCATTAAGAAAAAATCGGATGAAATTAGCAGCTAATTTTGTAGAATTATACTCAAGTATAGGAGATTTTTCTAAATTAGCGCAAAAGTAAAGAAGATAGTGTTCTATATGTATGGCTAAAATATTGTTATGCATTCAATATATCAGTATTAATGTATAGCTAAATTTTTGAAAACATATCGTTTATTTCTTGAATTGTTAAAGTTGTTATTTTTTTTGTATTTTGTTTAACTACATTATTGCATAGTTGTTTTATTTTATTTGCTGAACGTTTACAAGAATATACAATTTTTTTTAGGTTTGCTGATCTATCATTGTTATTTCCAAACTGTTTATTAAGTTCTAATTTTGAATTGTTTAATAAATCTAATATTCCTTTTGCAGTTTGCGAATTTGGAGCTAAATCATTCAAAATGCTAATTATGTTATCTACTGTGTTTTGATATACATGATCCACATTGGCGTTTTCTATTGCTATTAATTGGGAACATAAAAAAAGACTTACAACAAAATATATACAATACATCATAACCTCTGATATTATCTTTTACATCTATTACGTACAAATGGTTCAGCTTCAAATTCTAACCGTCTTCTAGCTGCTTCATCTAAGCATTTATTTTCTGAACGTTTAGTGCCACAACAATTAGTATTTATTTTTGTAATTGGACATTTGGTCTGCTGCCTTGTGCAAGGTTGAGCCATGTAATAAGCTGGATAGTAAAATAAATTTGTACAATTTTTTGGTAAATTACATCCATAATACATGTATGGCCAATAAATAACAGGACATTTAACCTGTGTGGTGTTTTTTTGTGGTTGTATTTTTTTGATATTTCGCTTTTTTGGATTATCTGTGTTATTTTTTTTGTTATTAGAATGCCCTTCGGTTTTCTCTATTTGTTTAGTATCGTTATTTGGATCTGTTGATTTATCTGCGACAGTACCATTGTTATTTCGTCTAGACTTATCAGGATAACGCTCATTATTCCATCTTTGTGGATATTCTCCTCGGCTGTATGGATTACCTGGGAAGTAACCATTCTGATAATTTTGAACAGGTATTCCATGGTAATTACCGAGCGGTGTATTCCCATAATAACTACCTGGATATTGTGGTACTTCCATATTTTCGCGATTTCTCAAGTTTGGCAAATTATCTTCTGAATCATAGTAATCATAAAAATCATCTGGATCATAGTAATCGTAAAAATCGTCAGGATCGTAATCATCTTCGTTATCGTAAAAATCGTCAGGATCGCTGTCGTCGTCCGGATCATCGTCATGTTTTGTATTTCTATTTCTATTTTTACGCATTGGAGAATTACTGTTATAATCAATATTATCATTTCTTGTCCTATTTTTATTAATTACTTTATCTGAATTGTCTCCATCATCTCCAGATTCATCTACGTAATTATCTTTATTTACTACATTATTTTCGACTGTCGTATTTTTTATTATTCTGCGGTTTTTTGTAATTACGCGATCTTCGTCTTCGTCATCAAAAGCATCCTGATCATCTATATAATCACGTTTTGCATTATGTCTATTTTTATTACGATTTCTCCGTTTAATATTGTTTCCATCTTTATCGTCGTCTTGTCCTTCATCTTCATCTTCATCTATTTCATCTTCATGAGCAGCTTCTTTTCTATCTTCCAGTTCTTGTCTACGTCGTTCACGTTCTTCTTCTTGTAATTCTTTTTGTTCTTCGCGCATAGCGGCTTCGGCTTCTCTTTTATCTTCTAGTTCTTGTCTCCGTCGTTCTCTCTCTTCCTCTTGCAGTTCTTTTTGCTCTTCGCGCATAGCAACTT
>CAYLKK010000033.1:0-1861 GCA_964384495.1 uncultured Alphaproteobacteria bacterium | reverse complement strand
CTTGCAGTTCTTTTTGCTCTTCGCGCATAGCAACTTCAGCTTCTTTTCTATCTTCCAGTTCTTGTCTGCGTCGTTCACGTTCTTCTTCTTGCAATTCTTTTTGTTCTTCGCGCATAGCAGCTTCAGCTTCTCTTTCATCTTCTAGTTCTTGTCTGCGTCTTTCACGTTCTTCTTCTTGCAGTTCTTTTTGTTCTTCGTGCATAGCAGCTTCAGCTTCTCTTTCATCTTCTAGTTCTTGTCTGCGTCTTTCACGTTCTTCTTCTTGCAATTCTTTTTGTTCTTCGCGCATAGCAGCTTCGGCTTCTCTTTCATCTTCTAGTTCTTGCTTGGCAAAGCTATTATTTTCTGGAGTAAATGTGTCTTTGATTTCAGTGCCTTCATTACTTTGATTATCATCAAGATCCTCGTTGTTATTATCGACCTCATCATTTATTAAGGATTCTTTTCCTTTCTTTTCTGTAATAGAGGATTTTTTTGTTTCTGTACCGTAATTTGACAACCTATCTGCATCATCGATTTCATCATTGACCAATGTATCTTTCCATTTTGTTTCTGTAATTGTTGCAACACCAACTGCGTAGCCATTGTCATCAAATTGCTGCGTATTTTTTGTAATATTTTTATTATTTTCTGTATTTATAATTTGTTTATTTTGTTGTTGAAATTCGTTTTCTATAGTTGATATTTCGACTTTTGAAATACCATATGTTTCGAGTTTTCTCATTGTATCATTTTGAGTCGAATCTTTTGCATAAACTCGCTCAAATATTGTACAAAAATACACAATTGAGAGTATAGAAACTTGTAAAATCAATTTTGAATTATTACGAAATTTCACAATACACCTTAATTAAATGACTTCATAACATCAGCTACAACAGGTCCAAGCATCACAATAAACAAACAAGGTAAAATAAATAACATTAGAGGTAGTGTTAATAATGTAGGAATTCGAGCTGCTTTTTCTTCCGCTAATAACATCTTTCTTTGTCTTGCTTCTTGCGCAAGGTCTCGTAACATATCAGCAAGAGACGATCCATATTCTATAGATTGGCTTAGAGTTTTTGATAATGATTTGATCTGCTGTGAATCAGTTCTGTTTTCTAAGTTTTTAAATACTTGTCTAAAATCAGGAATCATCTCCATTTCAACTGCAGTAATCATGAATTCATCTGATAGTTCAACATTTGAGTTGTGTAGCTCTCTAGATACACGCATGATTGATCTATGTAAATCTAAACCAGAGTCTGTGCAAATAACTAACAAGTCTATCAAATCTGGCACACCCATATCTATGATTTCTTGCCTCTTTGTGGCTTTTTCGTGTAAATTACTTTCAGCTATAAAAAAAGCCAAAATTAATCCTATAATGACAGATATTGGTACTTCTATAATAAATGGCATATTAATATTAAAATTTGTTTTTAATAAATAGAATACGCCAATGCCAATTAACATACCAAAACAACATACATCAACTATTAAAAAGTGCTCAAAGCTGTTATCTGCCCTTAATCCTGCTTTTTGTAGATCAATTCTTATTTTTTCATATTTTTCTTTGTTTATGTTTATGATTTTCTGGAAAAAATCACTATCAGTAAAACTGTTTTTGCTGCCCAGACCTATATCAACTGTTTCATTACTATCTAAAAATTTTCCTACAGATACATTTTCTATTGCATTCAAGACTCTTTTCTTTATCCGATTTTTTTCTCCTTTAAATTTGTATATTTTCTCCGTTTTTTTATATGTATAAAATGAACAAAAAGCGGCAATTATAAATAATATAACAATTTGTGCTATGTCAATAAAAGTATACATACTTACACCTTTAGTTTTGTCATCTTTATCATAACTATAA